>JBAVKQ010000175.1:0-9396 GCA_049688395.1 Candidatus Nanopelagicales bacterium | reverse complement strand
GGAGCCGCCGTTCCACTTCGGTGAGGGTGAGCCGTCTGCGGACCTGCCCGAGCGGCTCCAGTCGCTGATCGACAATGGGCATGCCGACGAGGCCGTGGTCCTGTTCCAGCGGGAGGCGGTGGGGCTGCCGGACCCGGTGATTGAGCAGGTCCGGTCCAGTCCCATGTTCGCTGCCCTCGTCCCGCTGGCCCAGTCAACTGTGTACGACGCCGTGCTCACCAGGGCCGTGTCGACTCCTACTTCGGCAATGATCGGTGTGGAGGTTCCTGTCACGATCCTGCGCGGTGAACCTACCTTCCCGATGCTTGTCGCGGCGACCGACCGATTGGCCGGTCTGATGCCGCACGCGGAACTTGTGGTTGTCCCGGAATCACACGACCACGGGGTCGATCCGGTTGGAACGGCCCGCGAGATCCGCAGCCGGCTCGCGCCTCCAATGTGATTGGGGCCAACGAACCAACTGACCGTGTGAAACCCCTTCGAACCTGCCCCACTTCGCCGCGAGCTGGGCGCCCTTTCGGGCCGGATGTGACGTCAGCAGGTCGTCCGGTAAGCGCTACCGAGCCCCCCGTTCAGCGCCAGCCGAGCGCGGGTGCGACGTGGGTCAGGATCGACTCGAGCAGATGGGCGTTGTATTCCGTCGACGTGAGCCAGCCGGCGGTCGTGCTGCTGCGATCCGGGTGGACGCTCGGCTTCCCCATCGTCTGGCTCGTCTTGGGGGCCGTGGTTCGCGTGCGACAGAACTCGCGGGACGAGTTCCTGCCGGCCCGCTGACGTCGCGAAGTCGTCGCCCCCGGTGGGGAGGTTGTCCCGTGTGACTTCGGTGGTTCCGCGGCGCGTCGCGGTCGGTCGCACCTGACGATGCCCTGATAGGGCGCGGGCCGCCCGCCGCCAGTCGGGCGCACTGACGGCAGGCATGCCCTGCCCATCTGTTGCGGGCTGGTCACCGACGGATGACCGGCAGCGACCGGGTGGGCCAAGGTCCCCGGGCTGGGGTGTGCAGGACCTCCAGACGCGCGGCCGGAGGACCAGATCGTCCTACTGGAGCGTCCTCGGCTTCGGTGCCACGAGGACTGGCCGGCGGATGTTGTGCAGGGTCGCCTTGGCCACGCTTCCGAGTAGGAGCTCTCGCAAGGCGCCGCGGCCTCGCGACCCGACGACGACGGCTGCGGCGGTACGCTCGTCTGCGAGGGTGTCCAACTGCTCGGCTACGGCTCGGCTGTACCCGGTCCGGTCGATCAGTGGCAGGCCGACGAAGCTTGCCCGTGCCGGGAGCCCGTCCGGTGGTCGGGGGTCGTCCTGGGCTCCGACCTCCGCGACGATGAGCTCACGGGCGGGGAACAGGTCCGCGGCCGCTGCCAGGGCGATCTCGGCCCCGGGCGATCCGTCCCAGCCGACGAGGACGGGACCGGTGGTCAGCGAGTCGTATGCCGTGGTGGCCATTGGGCAGGGCGCGACCAGGACTGGCGTCGTGCTGTAGTGCGCGATGACGTCGGACACGCTGCCGAGCACGGCCTGGGTGCCGCCCAGCCCTCGCGAGCCGACCAGGATCATGTCGGCTTCCAGCTCTTCGGCCAGCGCCGCCATCTCGAAACCCTCGCCGCCGTAGGTGCGGCGCACCACGCTATTGGCAACCCAGCCGTTGGCCCGGGCGACGGCGATTCCGGTCGCGACCAGGCGGTGCGCCTCAGCGCCGCCTTCGGCCTCCACGAGTTCGAGCAGCTCATCGAGGTTGCGTGCCCGTCGACGCAGGTGCGCGAACAACTCCGGGCTCGAGAAGGGTGGGGACCACAGGTAGGCGACCCATGCAGTGGCCGCGGGCAGCAGCGCAGCACCGACGGTAATGGCCTCGGCAGCGGCCGGTGAGCCGTCATAGCCGACCAGCACGCGCGGGACTCGCCCAGCCTGGGTCATGGGTGCGGATTCGGATGTGGTGACCATGATTCCTCCTGACCTCGAAGATGCGCGACCTGCAGCCCTGGCAGTTCTGCTCACCTCCAGGATGCCCCGCCGAGGGCTGGGCACCGCGGGCCTGGTCCGGCCAATCTCAGGCACTGGCGGTTGCCGGGCCCCGGCAACAGTTCGGAGGTTCCGGACTGGCGGGACCTGGCGAAGGCAATGCGTCACCCGCGATGGCGGACCAGCAGCGGTGTCGGTGGACTGCCGTAGCTTCCGGCCACCGGCCACCGGCAACAGAAGGCAGGCGGACGTGTCCCGCGGCGGGCGTAGCCCGGTTCCCCGTCCCGGGGCATCGTGGGGACACGGCCAGCCCACACCCCGTACCCCTGCCGGCCCCGCAACAAGGAGGTCATGCGGCGATGAGCACCGCCACTGAGGTCGTTTCCGCCACGGCACCCCCAGCCTCGCGGCCGATGCTGACCCTGGATGGTCGGGCCCTGCTCGAGGACCGGGCAACGCGGCTGCGGGAACATCGTGTTCCCACATTGCGCGCTGCGACCGTCGACAGCCCCGACGACGAGGCAGCACAACTGCACTTCGACCGCGCACTTGCGGAGCTGGATGAGCTCGAGGCCACCCTGGACGTTGCTGGCCGCATCCCGGTCGCGAAGTCCGACCCGTCGACCGTGGAGCTCGGGGACCTTGTCCTGGTGGAGTTCCCCGGGCCCAGTCAAGCCCCGGCCCGGATCGCGCGTGTCCGGCTGGTCCATCCGATCGAGGCGCCCCTGGGTGCCGAGCGGATCTCCCTGGAGTCCCCGCTGGCCCAGGCGCTGGTCGGTGCGCGGGTGGGTCAGAGGGTGATCGTGCACCCGCCATCGCGCCGCCACCACGTCCGTGTCCTGGCCGCCGTGCGGCCGAACCCGCCTCCTGGCAGCAGGCAGAGTCAGGGAGCCGGCCTGCTCCCGGCCGAACCCGTCAAGCGCACCGTCAGCCCGGCCAGCCGATCAGCCGCGCACCGAGCACCGCCGCGTAGAGCGTGAACCGCTGCATGGGCTCGCCCGGGTCGTAGCCGGTCATCGCGCGCACCCGAGCAAGCCGGTAGGTGACCGCCCGAACGGACAGATGCAACCGCCGCGCAGCGACGGTGGCGACATCCCCGGCGGCGAAGTACGCCTCCAGGGTCTCCAGCCACGGCTCAGCACCCCCACGGGCCTGGGTCAGCGGGGTGAGGACCGACTCGACCAAGTCGACGATGGCCGCCTGATCCCGCGCCAGCACCCGGTAGACCAGCAGGTCGCGGGCATGCACGACTGGTGCGTCCATCCGAAGCCGGTGCACCAGCGCCAGCGCCTCACGGGCTTCCTCGTAGGAGCGGGCCACCCCGTACGCCCCGGGATACGGTCGACCCTCGGCGACCTGCCAGGGACCACCGGTCGGAAGCCGGGAGAGCTCGGCGTGCACCAGGCGTCCCAGGTTCGCTTCGTCAGCACGGGCGTCGCGCGTCGCCACCTCACTGGGGGTCAGCACCACCAACTGCCCATCCTTGGTCGCGACCAGCACGCCGCGGTCCCCAAACCGATCCAGGATGAGCCGTTCCAACGCGCTGACCGCCACGTCAGTGTCCGGCAACCTGCTGGCCGGGGCAGCCAGGGCCACCCGGTGCGCCCGGCCCAGGTCCAAGCCGAACGGCTCCCCCCGCTCGATCAGGCCGGCCAAGTCCGAATCGCCACGCAGCAGGTCATCGACCAGCTCACGGCGAAGCGCCTCCTCCCGACGGATCCGCTGCCGGCCAGCAGCCTCGTAGCCCCCGACGAGCGCAGCCACCGCCCCGTCGACGACCCGCATCACCGCCTCAGCGGCTGCGCGCACCTCCTCGCTGTCCCCGGAGCGCACCGCGAACGGGAGCCCCCGCCACAGGCGCCACGCCGCCGACAAGTACAGGTCGACAGCCCGCGCCGCGGGCACCCCCTGCTCAGCGGCCCGGCGCCCGAGGACGGCCACGGCCGCCAGCTCCCGCTCACCGGGCTGACGCCCCGACACGGCGGCATCGGCCAGCAGGGGCAGGTAGTCGCCCAGCAACTCGATCGGAGCCCCCGCCCGGTCCGCGGCGGCCACCGCCACCGCAGCCAACCACTCATCGCCGCGTGGAACCGGCCGCGGCCGCCCACCCCTGCCCTCCCGCTGCCCCCTGCCGGTCGGGGTCCCAAGCCCTGCTCGCGCCACCGACCCAGTACACCGAACTTGCCGACGGCAGGCAACGTGTAGCAGCCCCCCAACCCGGAATGGGGGGCTGCTGCGTGGTCCTGGCCAGGCTGACGCCTCCGCGACAAGCCAGCCCCAACGCTTGCCGCGGTGCTGCACACTGCCGCGAGCGCGCCATGAGACCGCGCCGCCCTGGGGGTTGTGTCCCGGAATGTGCCTGCCAGCTAGCCAAGTAGGTCGTCGTCGGTCAGCAGCCGCAGGCCGGGGGATGTCACGCTGCGGGACGTCGCGGTGAGCACGATCACGCCGCAGTTCACTGCGCGGTCGATGCCGAGGAAGCTGCGGAAGCCGCCGGTGCCGCCATCATGGAAGGTGACCTGGCGGCGCGTTCTCGGGCGCTTCACGTCCAGGGTGATCCACCCGGCGCCGATGCGGGCGCCGCGCATGAAGTCGGCGGTCGGCTCGATCGCCGCGGCGCCGGGTGCGCTGCCGTCCAGGAGAGCGGCGGCAAGGCGTGCCATGTCGGTGATCGCCGAACGGATGCCGCCTGCCGGGCCGAGTGCCTCGCCGGTCCACGCGTCGCGGTGATCCCCATAGCGGCCGGTTCCGGTCAACGCGGTGGCTCGCAGCTCGCTGGAGGTTGCTGGCACGTACATCGAGTCCAGGCCCAGCGGCGCGAAGACCCGGTCGCCCGCGAGCTCGGCGTAGGTGGTGTCGGCCGCGCGTGCCAGCGCGTGCCCGAGCAGTTCGAAGCCAAGGTTGGAGTAGCGCGCCTTTGACTTGCCGAGCTCGACGGTGCGGGTCTGCTCGAGTAGCTCGTCGAGTGTGTCGCCGTAGGGATTGGTGCCGCGGCGGAGGGTCTGCCAGGAGCGTTGATAGGCATGCATGGCCTTGGGTAGGCGCGGTAGGCCCGAGCGATGCACGGTGATCGACGACAGTGTCACCCTCCCAGCGGGTGCATCGCCGAGCGGCAGGAAGTCGGCGAGCACGCAATCAGCCGTGATCTCGCCGCGGTCGAGCGCCTGGACGTAGAGCAGGCCGGTGATGCCTTTGGAGATCGACCCGATCTCGTAGTCGGCATCAGCCCGCGCACCCCGGGTCGTGACGCTGATCTCGCCGTGCTTGACCACACCAACCGCGGCCACGGGATGCCGCCGCCCAAGCGTCGTGTTGAGCCAGGCGCTCAGGTCCATGGCGGCCATCGTAGGTTCCCACGACGGCACCACGGCCACCGCTGAACGGCACCCCACACGGCAGGTCCTCCGCGGCTGCGCCATGCCGCGAATCGCGCATGGCGAGCGGGCGCCGCCGCGGTGATACCTGGCCGATCCCGAGGTACTGCCCACTCGCCGGATCGTGCCCGTCACACCGGTAGCCGTGGACGCTCGAGAAGCTCCGTGATGGGATGGTTGCCCCGTGGCCGCACCCGACCAGCCTGGGGCCGACCGGTACCGCACGACGCTGGCGGACCTCGAGCGCGCCGTGCGGGTGCCGTTCGAGGCGCAGGTGGAGTCGCAGTCCACAGACCCACCGCCGGGACCGGGTCCGGACTGGGACGAGGACTGCGTACAACTCCGCCTGGCTGAGGGGCTGTGACGCGCTCCCCGCGCTGACGTCCCACCTAACGTGGTCGCCGTTGGCACGTGACCGACCACGACCTCGAACCCGCGTCACACCCGAGTCGCGCAGCACTACCCCGTGTTTCCGTGGCGCGTCGAGGTGGTTTGACCGCGAGACCGCCGCCGCCTAGCGTCCCCAGCATGGTCAACCGGGCGACGCCAAACCTTCCGTCTCGCGATCTTGAGGCGACGGCGGCGTTCTACGCACGGCTCGGATTCGTGGAGGAGTACCGCGACGCCGCCTGGCTGATCCTCACCCGCGATGGGGCGACCCTTGAGTTCTTCCCATTCTTCGACCTCGACCCAGCTACGAGCTCCTTCGGCTGCTGCCTGCGTCTGGACGATGTTGATGCGTTCTTCCAGATGTGCGTCGTGGCGGGACTGCCAACCGCCACCCAGGGATGGCCTCGACTGCACCCGCCCAGGACGGAGGAGTCGGGGTTGCGAATCGGAGCGCTGATCGACTTGGACGGCACCCTTCTGCGCCTCATCGCGAATCCGTAGAATCCGACGCCACAACCTCCGGTGCGGACGTCGGCGCTACAAGCCGGGTTCTGTCTTGCTGGTGGGACGTTCAGGTTCCCTCGCCGGTTCGCCGGGTGATCCATCCGGCGAGACGTCCGTGGGCGTCGAGGTCGCGGAGCCGCTGCTCGACTGTGTCGCGGGTGCCCGGGAGGCAGACGATGACGATCCGGTCGTGGGTCTTCAGCCGGGTGAGTGTGTCGGGGACGATCGGCTGGCCGGCGCGTACGACCAGGGAGACCAGGGCGCCGTTGGGCAGCCCGAGGTCGCGGATGTCGACCCCTCGGAGCCGGGAGCCGGGGGGCACGACGGTGGTGATGATGTCGCCGTGGACCTCGTCAAGGGGTGCGGCGTCGATCTCGATCGTGGTCGGCCCGCCGACGGTGACCTGCAATGCCCGGGCGGCCGGGGGGATCAGTGGGCCCTGGATGGCGGTGAACACGACGACCAGCACGAACACGACGTCGAACAGGTATGCGGTCCCGAACAGCCCCGCGGAGACGGGGATCGTGGCCACAACGATGGGAACGGCGCCACGCAGCCCGGCGATCGACATGAAGGCCTGTTCCCGCCACGGGATCCGGAACGGGGTCGCACAGAGGATCACCGAGACGGGCCGGGCCACGAGGAGCAGGAAGCTGCCGATCACCAGGGCAGGACCGATCGCCTCGGGCAGTCTACTGGGGCTGGACAGCAGCCCGAGCATCACGAACAGCCCGATCTGGGCCAGCCAGCCCAACCCGTCGGCGAACGCGCTCACGCCTCTCCGATGCGGAAGGCCCGTATTGCCGAGCCACAGGCTGGAGACGTAGACGGCGAGGAGCCCGCTGACCTGCAGCACGGACCCGGCTGCGTAGGCCAGCATGGTGATCGCGAACACCGTGATCGGGTAGAGCCCGACCGCGGGGAGTGCCAGGCGACGCAGCAGCTGTTCCCCGAGCGCCCCGGCGGCCAGCCCGATCAGCAGCCCACCGGCGAGCTGCAGGGCGATCATCGCCAAGGTGACCGGCCAGGACTGGCTCCCCCAGGCCGGGGAGGTGACCAGGGCCACGAGGACCACGACCGGGGGGTCGTTGAACCCGGACTCGGCCTCCAGGATCGCAGCCGGTCGACGGGCCAGCGGCACTCGCCGGAGGATGGAGAAGACCGCGGCGGCATCCGTCGAGCTGACGATGGCCCCCATGAGGATGGCGGTGCGGGTGTCGAAGCCGAGGAACAGGCTTGCAGCCACGGCGACCAGGGTGACGGAGACGAACACCCCTACCGTGGCGAGCACGGCGGCGATTCCCACGGCGGGGCGGATGTCGCTCCACCGGGTGGACAGCCCACCCGAGGCGAGGATGACAGCCAGCGCGAGCAGCCCCAGGGCCTGGGTGAGGGACGCGTCGGAGAACTGCAGGCCGAGTCCCGCCTCGCCGATGACGACCCCCAGCCCGAGGAACACCAAGAGCGCCGGCACCGACGTCAGGGCGGCGACCCGGGCGCCGATGACCCCGACCAGCAGGATCGTCAACCCGGCCAGCAACGCCCAGTTGAAGGAGTTCACGTCCACGACTGCGTCCTGGTCTGCTCCGGTCGGGCCTGGCGTTCGGGGGCGCGGTCGACTCTAGCGACCCCACCCACGATCTGCCCCAACAGCGCCCCGGGCGGGTGGTGGCGGGGAGTGGGTCGGCCGGGGTGCGGTGGGTGCTGGCCCGTTCGAGACCGTCCCGGGCTCGAGGGTTGGGTTGGCCGGCAGTTGTGCGGTCGAGCTCGCCGCCATGCCGGTGCGCGCGCCTTCGGGGATGCGGAGGGGGTTCGGGTGGGTGCTGACCCTCATCTGCCCTTCGGGTGGCGCCCATCTTCGGCAGTCGTGTGGTGGGGGTGGCCGGTCGTGGGCATTGTGGAGGGGAGGCCCGAAGTTGGGCGAACGGGATTGCGGGCGGGGCTTGCCGCCCGTTGGGTGGTTGGGAGCGGGGAGATGGCACAGGAGACCGGCGCGGGGCTTGTGGTGGTCGGGGTCGACGGGTCGGCGGGGTCGCAGGCGGCACTGCAATGGGCGGCTCGCCGGGCCTGCGACCGGGGTATGCGCTTGTCGTTGCTCGCGGCGCCGAGTGCGCGGGTGCTCAGTCTGGTGGGGGTTCGGGGACAGGGGACCGCCGAGGACGCTCTTGAGTTGCGGTTGAGGTCGGCGCGGGACTGGGTGCGGGAGTCCTTCCCGGGGGTGGAGGTCTCGGCGGACTTGGTGGATGCGGGTGCGGGCGTGTCCCTGGTCGCGGCCTCGTCTTCTGCGCAGCTGCTGGTCATGGGCACGAATGTGGGTCGGCGTGGGCGGGCTGGTCTCGGCGGTGTGGCTGATGAGGTGCTGACGCAGGCGCGGTGCCCGGTCGCGGTTGTCCCGCCGTCGGTGACGGGCGCGGCCCGGGGGCCGGTCATCGTGGCGGTCGAGGACGTGGGGACCAGCGGTCCGGTCGTTGCGGTGGCGGTCGCGGAGGCGTTGTCTGCGGGGGAGCTGCTGGTCGCGGTTCACCGGTGGGAGGCCGATGCGATGAGGCCCTCCCGGTTCCGCCGCTCCGCTGCGCTGCGGGCCCGGGGGTGCACCGCCCGGCTGGTCAGGGAGCGAATGCTCGATGGGCTGCTCCAGCCCTATCGTGCCCAGCACCCGGGGCTGCTCGCGGAGACGGTCGTGGTGGAGCAGTCGATCCGGGGAGCCCTGACCGGGGTCTCGGCGAACGCAAGACTGCTGGTCGTCGGGCCGCGTGAGCGGGATGTCGCGAGGTCGGCTTCGTGCCCGACGATCATCGTGCCGACGTCGACCGATGTGCGAGCAGGCGGCTGACAGGGTGGTCGCACGGTTGACCACGTCGCCCCAGGCGCGGCGCGGCGGTTGCGCCCCGGCCGGTGCAGGGGGTACGCAGGGGGTCATGTCGATGTTCTGGCGGCTCCTGCTGGGCAATGTGGCCGTCACCCTCGTGGTCTTTGTCGTGCTCGTGTTCAGCCCGGTCACGCTGACGCTGCCGATGGACCCGGTCGAGGTCGAGGTGCTGTTGGCCGTGCTCGGGCTCCTGCTGCTCCTGGACGTCGCGGTGCTGCGAGCCGGGTTGAGACCGTTGCACGAGCTGCGGGCGGCGATGGAGCAGACCCAGACCCTGAGAGCCCGGGATCGGGTCCCGGT
>JBAVKQ010000174.1:0-8589 GCA_049688395.1 Candidatus Nanopelagicales bacterium | reverse complement strand
GCGCTGCACGCCGATGCCGGGGCTGCCGGGGCGCACGCTCCCGACGCCCAGGCCCTGCGCGGGTTGGCGGCGTGCTGGGAGGTGGCTGAGCACTCCGGAGCAGGTCTGGCCCTGGCGGTGGCCAGGCTCGGCGTCGGTCGGCGCCAGGCGGCCGAAGCCGAGGCCGAGCTGGCCAGCGAGCTGGCCGGCGTGCGCGCCTCAGCCCGGCTGTTGGCCATGTTGCCGCTCTTCGGCCTTCTGATCGGCCAGTGGATCGGCGCCGAGCCGTTGGGTTGGCTGCTGGGCAGCGCCGCAGGTCGGGGCGTTCTCGTCGCCGGGATCGTCATGCAACTGGCGGGGATCGTGTGGTTGCGTCGGATGGTCTCCGTGGCCCGAGGCCGGCTGTGAGCCCCGCCCTGCTGGGTGCGGCCCTCCTGGCTGGGCTGGCCGTCGTCGTGGGGCTGACCCCCCACCGGGATCGCCCTGGCATGCGCCTTCGCAGCGGCGGGTCGAGCGGCCAGGCCCGGGCTGGTCCCGGGGCCGCCGGGGCGGTCTCCGCGGGATCGTCGGGCTGGTCGCCGGAGGGGGAGCCAGGCCCGGCCACGCGCACCCGGGCAGCTGCCCTGCTGGCAGCGGTGGCCGCGTGGTTGCTGCTCGGCGGACTCCTCGGCCCGGTGGTCGCCGTGGGGATCGCGGTGGGGATGCCGATCGCCGTCGCGCGGATGGAACCCGCGGCGGTGCGCAAGCGGCGACTGGAGCTCATCGGGACGGCGCCCTTGGTGGCCGACCTGCTCGGGGCCTCCCTGCTGGCTGGCGTCCCTCTCGAGCACGCGGTGCCGGTGGTGGCCCGTGCGCTGGACGGTGCCTGTTCCGGGGCCCTGCTGGGGGTGCACCGGCGCAGCGAGCTCGGTGAGTCCACGGCACAGGCGTGGGCGCCCCTGGCCTCGGCGCCGGGCCTGGGCGGGATCGCGCGGGCAGTGGCGCGCAGCAGTCGCACCGGCGCCCCGCTGGCCGGCCTGCTCACTGCGGCCGCCGACGAGTTGCGTGCTGATGCCACGGCTGCGGCCATGGCCCAGGTGCGGGCCACCTCGGTGCGCGCGGTCCTGCCGCTGGGGCTGTGCCTGTTGCCGGCGTTCGCCCTGCTGGGGATCGCCCCGATCATCGCCGGCCTGCTGCCGTCGCTGTGAGCGGTTGCGGCGTTGTCCACAGATCCAGTGCCGACGGGTTCCCCGATCGCAGCGTCCGGGACAAGGTTGGTGCCAGCCGGCCAGGGTGGCCGGCTCCGGGGGACCGGGAGCAACAACGGGGGAACACCATGATGAACGAGCTGGCGATCAGGATCCGCGACGACGAGCAGGGCATGTCGACCGCCGAGTACGCGGTCGGCACGGTCGCGGCGTGCGGCTTCGGTGGGGTGCTGCTCACCCTGCTCAAGAGCGACCGGATCATCGAGCTGCTCTGGCAGATCATCCAGTCCGCGTTCTCGTTCCTGTTCTGATGGACGCGGCTCGGGGCGGGCGGCGGCGTCAGGTCGCCGCCCGGTCCGAGGGTGGGATGGTCAGCGCGGAACTCGCGCTGGCCATTCCGGCCCTCGTCATCGTGGTCCTGGCGTTGGCCTGGTTGGTCGCGCTGGGCGTCAGCCAGGGGATCGTCGCCCAGGCCGCGCGGGAGGGCGCCAGGGCGGGGGCGCGCGGGGAGTCCGCCGCGACGGTGCGCGCGGCCGTCACGGCAGTGGCACCCGGGGCGCAGGTGTCCATCCACCGGGAGGTGAGCTCGGTGACGGTCATCGCGAGTCTGGAGCGCACCCCGCCGGTGCGGTTCCTGCGGCCACTGGGCCGGGAGATCCGGGCCACCGCGACTGGCTGGCGGGAGGACCAGTGAGGCCCGGGCCCGTGCGGGGTGGATCCGGCCCGCATGTCACGCGCCGCCGCCGGCTGGGTCTGCGTGACCAAGGGGGGTCGGCCAGCCTGCTCGTGGCGTTCGCGATGGTCGTTTTCGTGCTGCTGGCTGCTGTCGGGATCGTCCTGACCAGCGTTCTGGCCACACGCGCGACGGTGGCCGCTGCCGCGGACCTGGCGGTCCTCGCCGGTGCCAGCTCCACCCTGGAGTCCCCGGATCGGGCCTGTGCCCGGGCCGGGGAGATCGCTGCGCGCAACGGCGCCCGACTCGCTGACTGCCAGGTGCGCGACACCCAGGTGTGGGTGTCGGTGACTGCTCCGGCGCCGCGGGCGGTGCGCTGGTTGTTCCCCGAGCGGAACGCGGTGCTGCGGGCGCGAGCCCACGCCGAACTGACCGCTGAGGACCCGTGAGCAGCCGAGTCGGGCGGCTGGCGAGGCCGACGCCCGCGCGACCCGGGTCAGGTGGTGCTCTGCTCGGCGAGCAGGATGCGGGCCAGGGCCAGCGCAGCCGCCTTGTCCAGGGGCTCGTTGCCGTTGCCGCACTTGGGCGACTGCACGCAGGCTGGGCAGCCGTCCGGGCAGGGGCAGCCCTCGATCGTCTCCGTGGTCGCCCGCAGCCAGTCGACGGCCCGGTGGTAGCCCCGCTCGGCGAACCCCGCACCGCCCGGGTGGCCGTCGTGGACGACGATGATCGCCTGCCCGGTCTGCGGGTGCCGAGCCGAGGACACCCCACCGAGGTCCCAGCGGTCGCAGGTGGCCAGCAGCGGCAGGATCCCGATGCTGGCGTGCTCGAGGGCGTGCACCGCACCGGGGACCTGGGCCTCCTGGATCCCGGCCTCGCGCAGAACCGCGTCGGGGATCGACCAGAACATCCCGACGGTCTGCAGGGTCGTCGCCGGCAGGTCCAGGGGGTGCTCGGCCAGGACCTCGCCCGAGGGCCACCGCCGGATCAGGTACGAGCGCACCTGGCGGGTCACCGTCACCTGTGCGCAGGACAGGTCCACCCGACCCCAGCGCGTGGTGGCGCGCACCACGTCCAGCGTCACGTCCGCGGTGCTGCGCGCGTGCGTGCTCAGGTCGGTGACGGTCCCGGCGGCAGTGGCGACCCGGGCTGCCAGGTCCAGGTCGAGTACCTCGTAGGCCTGGCCCTGGTGGACGTACAGGGCGCCGGCATGAACGGCAGCCGGTGCCGCGGACGGGTCGACGGTCCCCAGCAGTCGGCCGGTCTGGTGCTCGACCACCCGGACCGGCCCGCCGCCGGCGCCGCGCAGGTCCACCAGATCGGCTGCGCGCAGGGAATCGGTCCAGTACCAGCCGTCCCGGCGGCGCCGAAGCAGCCCCCGCTCGGTCAGCACCGTGCACAGCTGCTCCGCGCCGGGACCGAACCAGTCGGCCAGGTCGGCGGAGCGCAGCGGGGCCTCGGCAGCGGCCGCGCACAGGTGCCCAGCCAGGACGTAGGGGTTCGCCGGATCGAGCACGGTCGCCTCCACCGGCGCTCCCGTGATGCTGCCCGGGTGGGTCACCACGTACTGATCCAGGGGGTCCTCGCCGGCCACCAGCACGGCCAGCGCACGCCCCCCGGTCCGCCCGGCCCGGCCAACCTGCTGCCAGAAGCTCGATCGGGTGCCCGGCCAGCCGACCAGCAGGACCGCGTCCAGTCCGCTGATGTCGATCCCCAGCTCGAGGGCGTTGGTGGCCGCGAGGCCGAGCAGCCGACCGTCGCGCAGGTCGGCCTCCAGCGCCCGTCGCTCCTCGGGCAGGTAGCCGCCCCGGTAGCCGCGCACCCGATCGCCGCGGACCGCGTGCTCGCGGACAGCGCCGGCCAGGACCTCCACGGCCCGCCGTGACCGGGCGAAGGCCAGCGTGGACGTTCGGCCGTCCACGAGCCGGCCCATCAGTTCGGCGGCCTCCGTCAGCGTGCCGCGGAACGGCGGTGCCCCGTCAGCCGCGGCAGGCGCCACCGGGTCAGGTGCAGTGGGTTGCTCGGGCGACTGCTCCCCAGGGACCCCGGCCGCCGTGGGGCGGCTCGGGTTCCACAGCACGATGTCCACCCCGCCGCGGGCGCTGTCATCGACCTGGACCACGGACATCTCCAGCCCGAGCAGGGCAGCGGCGGTCGTGCCCGGGTCAGCGACCGTGGCCGACGCGGCGATGAACGTCGGTGACGCGCCGTGCAGCGCGGCCACCCGACGCAACCGGCGCAGTACCAGGGCGACGTTGGAGCCGAACACCCCTCGGTAGGTGTGCGCCTCGTCGACCACGACGAAGCGCAGGCTGCGCAGCAACCCGCGCCACGACTCGTGCCGCGGCAGGATCGCATGGTGCAGCATGTCCGGGTTCGTGACGATCCAGCGTGCGTGTGACCGGGCCCAGGCGCGTTGCTCGTCGGGGGAGTCCCCGTCGAGGGCCGCGGCGCGCAACCCGGGCAGGCCCAGGGCGTGCAGGCCGGCCAGCTGGTCGTGGGCGAGCGCCTTCGTGGGGCTCAGGTACAGCACCGACGGTCCGCGCAACCCGGCACGTTCGGGGGCCGCCAGCGCGGCGGTGAGCCCCGGCATCCCGAACGCCGCGGACTTGCCGGACGCGGTCCCGGTGGCGATGACCACATGCCGTCCCGACCACGCGAGATCCGCGGTCAGGACCTGGTGGCGCCACGGGGCGCTGATGCCGCGCTGCTCATAGGCCCTGCGCACTGCTGGATCCAGCCATGTCGGCCACTGCCCGGTGCGCCCGGGTCGCGCGGGCAGCCCGATCAGTCCGGCCGAACGGGGGTCAGCGGCCAGGTCCGCCACCAACGGGGCCAGCCCGGGCGCCTCATCGCCACATCCCACCACCGGGCCATCCTCCCCCGCCGGTCACCCTCCGGGCACCCGGTCCTGCCTGCGTCCGGGCCTGCGGGGCCCCGGTCCTGCCCTCGTCCAGCCGTCCGGGTTCCCGGTGTGCGACCTGGGTATGCCACAGTGGGGGCCGGCACCGAGGAGGACGGCATGGAGTTGCAGTTGGCCACGCGCAGCCAGGGCACCGCGTCGGTCGTGAGCGTGACCGGGGAGGTCGACGTCTTCAGCGCGCCTGACCTCGACGCCGAGTTGTCCGAGCTGGTCGCCGCGGGTTCGCCGCGTCTGGTGGTGGACCTCAGCAAGGTCGCCTTCCTGGACTCGACCGGCCTGGGCGTGCTGGTCAAGGCGCTCAAGCACTCCCGGGAGGCCGGTGGCTGGCTGCACCTGGTCATCACCAGCGACCGGATCCGCAAGATCTTCGAGATCACGGGCCTGGACGCATCGATCCCCATCTTCGACACGGCGCAGGACGCGCTGGCCGGCTGACCCGGCGACAGCCGCGGTGGGTGTAGAACGGTATTCACACGCGCGGAGCCCTGGGCTCCGTTCAGGCAGGAGGGAACGAATGGCCACCGCCACTCTGACGATTCCCCCGCAGGCCGAGCAGGTCCGTACCGCCCGGTTGGTGACCACCGCCGCTGCGCGGCGGTGCGGGGTCTCCGAGGACCGGATCGACGAGATCCGCCTCGCGGTCGGAGAGGTCATCGCCCGGTCGGTGCTGCGCCAGCAGCGGGCCGGCCTGCCAAACCCCGTGATCCTGGACATCACCGACGACGACGAGCTGTTCACCGTCCGGGTCCAGGAGGCCACGGCACCGGACTTCCTCGACGAGGACGGCGGCCTGGCCCTGTCGGTGGCGCAGACCCTGGCCTTCGAGTGCGACGTGAGTGCTGCCGGCTCGGGCTGCGTGATCCGGATGGCCTGGCCGGTCGCCGACGACCTGCTCGGCATCGAATAGCCCCACGGCCGGCATGCCGCCGCCGCCCGCGCCGCCTCCCGATCGCGCCGACCGGGCCGGGATTCCTGCGACCGGCCCCCTGAGTGTGATCACCACCACCGGAGCCCTACACTGCCCGGACCTGATGCAGTCCGGGATGGGGCCCGACGCCGCCTCGGACGTGCGCCACCGGTGAGGTCCTGACCACGGTCTGTGACCCGCCCACGCGAGGAGATGGCACATGCGCAGTGAACTGTCGACAGTCGCCCTGGACAGCACGGCAACCCTCACGGTCAGCGCGGTGGCCGTGATCGCGCTGGCGGCCCTGGGGGTGGCGTGGGTCCTGTCCCGGGAGGTGCTGGCCGCCCCGGCCGGCACGGCGAAGATGCAGGAGATCGCCGGCGCCATCCAGGAGGGTGCCGCGGCCTACCTGAACCGCCAGTTCAGGACGCTGAGCGTCTTCGCGGTGCTGGTCTTCTTCGTGCTGTTCCTGCTGCCGGCCAGCACCACCGCCGAGCGGATCGGGCGCTCGCTGTTCTTCCTCGTCGGGGCGGTCTTCTCCGCGGCCACCGGCTACTTCGGCATGTGGTTGGCGGTGCGCGGCAACGTCCGCGTGGCCGCTGCTGCCCGCGACGGCGGCGAGCAGCAGGCGATGCGGCTGGCCTTCCGCACCGGCGGGGTGGCTGGCATGTTCACCGTCGGGCTGGGCCTGTTCGGTGCGGCCGTGGTCGTGCTGGTCTACCAGGGGCAGGCCCCCAAGGTCCTCGAGGGGTTCGGCTTCGGTGCCGCCCTGCTGGCGATGTTCATGCGCGTGGGCGGCGGCATCTTCACCAAGGCCGCCGACGTGGGCGCGGACCTGGTCGGCAAGGTCGAGGCGCAGATCCCCGAGGACGACCCGCGCAACGCCGCGACCATCGCCGACAACGTCGGGGACAACGTCGGTGACTGTGCCGGCATGGCCGCTGACCTGTTCGAGTCCTACGCGGTCACGCTCGTGGCGGCGCTGATCCTGGGCACCAGCGCGTTCGGCGCGCTGGGGCTGGTGTTCCCGCTGGTCGTGCCGGCGATCGGCGTGGTCACTGCGGTGGTGGGCATCTTCGCGGTCGCCCCGCGCCGCGGTGACCGCTCCGGGATGACCGCGATCAACCGCGGCTTCTTCCTCTCCGCAGGCCTGTCCGCGGCCCTGGTGGTCATCGCCGCCTTCGTGTTCCTGCCCGACCGGATCACCCGGATCCGCGGCATCCGCATCGAGTCCCTGGGCATGGACCTGATCGCCGCGCAGAGCTTCGATCCCCGGTTCCTGGCCATCGGCTCGGTCCTGATCGGCATCGTGCTGGCCGCCGCGATCCAGCAGTTGACCGGCTACTTCACCGAGACCGGCCGGCGCCCGGTCGACGACGTGGCCAAGTCCGCCCTGACCGGTCCGGCGACCGTGATCCTGTCCGGCATCGCGATCGGCTACGAGTCGGCGGTGTACTCAGCACTTCTGATCGGCGCGGCGGTGTTCGGCGCGTTCTCGCTCGGCGGCGGGTCGCTGGTGCTGAGCCTGTTCGCGATCGCGCTGGCCGGCACCGGCCTGTTGACCACTGTGGGCGTGATCGTGTCGATGGACACCTTCGGCCCGGTCTCGGACAACGCCCAGGGCATCGCGGAGATGTCCGGCGACGTGCACGGCGAGGGCGCGGCCATCCTGACCAGCCTCGATGCCGTGGGCAACACCACCAAGGCGATCACCAAGGGGATCGCCATCGCCACCGCCGTGCTGGCCGCGACCGCGCTGTTCGGCGCCTTCCGGGAGTCGGTGGCGGTGGCCGCGATCGACGCGGGGCAGACGGTCAGCTCGGTGATGGCCGACATCACCGCCCTGGGCCAGTACGTGGGCCTGCTCGACGTGGCCAACCCGCGCAACCTCGTCGGCCTGCTGATCGGCGCGGCGGTGGTGTTCCTGTTCTCCGGGCTGCTCATCAACGCGGTCTCGCGCGCCGCGGGTGCGGTCATCTACGAGGTGCGCCGCCAGTTCCGCGAGCACCCGGGGATCATGGCCGGCACGGAGAAGCCGGAGTACGGCAAGGTCGTGGACATCGTCACGCGCGACTCCCTGCGCGAGCTGAGCACCCCGGGCCTGCTGGCCATCCTCACCCCCATCGCCGTCGGATTCGGGCTGGGCGTGGGTGCGCTGGGCACGTTCCTGGCCGGCACCATCGCCACCGGCACCCTGATGGCCGTGTTCCTGGCCAACTCCGGGGGTGCCTGGGACAACGCCAAGAAGTTCGTCGAGGACGGCCACATGGGCGGCAAGAACTCGCCGGCCCATGAGGCCACCGTCATCGGCGACACCGTGGGCGACCCGTTCAAGGACACCGCCGGGCCGGCGATCAACCCGCTGCTCAAGGTCATGAACCTCGTGGCGCTGCTGATCGCCCCGGCGGTCGTGTCGATGACACTCGGCGGCCAGACCGCCCAGCGGGTGACGATCGCGCTGGTGGCGCTGGGGATCATCGTGGGGTCCCTGATCGCCTCGGGTCGGCACCGCGGCGGCGGGGAGGACATCATCGACGACATGGCCGACGAGCTGCACGCCGAGCGCGACCAGGCGGCTGCCCAGCGGACCCTGGACGTGCGTCAGGGGGCGACCTCGGGCCAGGCGCCTCCGGCCGGCGATCCCTCGGCCCCCGGCGACGACGCGGGCTCCCCGGACGGTCCGAGCAGCCCGGACCGGTGATCCTGGCTCGGCAGCCCGGGAGGTGCGGGGCTCGACAATGGTCGCGATGACCCCAGATGCCAGCACCGCCGGCCGGGTGCGGACGTTCCTGCTCGCTGCGGGATTCACCGCTGACGGGGTGCTGGCCCGCCTGGGCCCCGCAGCCTTCGACGCGCTGGCGCGGGACCTGCCCGTGGTCGTGCGCCGGGCCCTGGCGAGCCCGGCCGGTCAGGTCCAGGT
>JBAVKQ010000173.1:0-8352 GCA_049688395.1 Candidatus Nanopelagicales bacterium | reverse complement strand
GGCGACGGGTGCGGACGGCGCGGCAGGCGCCTGCTGGGCCGCGACGGCCTGGGCCACTGCCGCGTCGATCGCCGCCTGCTGGGCCGCAGCCGCCTGCTGGGCCTGCATCTGGGCAAACTGGTCGTTCTGCATCTGCTGCTGCGCGGCGGCCTGTTGCTTGCCCGCCTGGGAGTTGCGCACACTGCCCGATACGGCGGTGGCGGTGCCCGCGACCACTGCCGTACGTGCCATGGTGCCCACCAGTCCCGGGCGTCCCCTTCTCCTGGGCATCAGTTGCCCCCTTCTGTCTCGTCGTTGTCGGCCAGGGCCGCGATGGCGTCGGCCACCACGTCGGCGGGGATCCGCTGCATGCTCGCCAGGTACCCGCCGGAGCCTCGCACGGCCGCACCGATGCGCGACATCCAGGAGTTCTCCCAGACGACGACCAGGGCCGAGGTGTCGGGGGCCAGGTCCTCGGCGATGAGGTCGAGGTCCTCGTCGTTGAGCAGGTCGAACTGGTCGTTGGTCAGGCCCACGAAGGCATCGGCCACACCGGCGTCCTCGACCTCGATGACCGCTGTGTTGCCCGCGGCGTCCTTGCTGACGAACGCCAGGTCGATGATGTGGACGGTCCCGCTGTCGTTGAGCTCGGCCAACGCCGGTGCCACGTCGCCGTTGAAGTCGTTGCCCTCGAACACGACCAGGGCGATGTCGACCGGCCCGATGGTGTTCGGGTCCAGCATGTGAGCCATGTGGGCCCCCTCTCGTGGAGTGGACTGACGCGTGCGGGCTGACGCTAGCAGCGAGCGGGGTCCGAGGCTGGTCGACAACGGACTTCCGCCGACCACACGGCGCATTCGCCGAGGTAAAGCGCTGGCCGTACGGTGGACCCCATGAGAATCCCGGGTAGCAGCGCTTGTCCGGTCGTGGGCCCGACCGAGAACGTGGTCATCGTCGGCGCCGGACTGGCCGGCCTGAGCACCGCACTGCGCCTGGCCGGTGCCGGTCGATCGGTGACGATCCTCGAGCGGGAGTCCGTGCCCGGTGGCCGCGCCGGGATCCTCGAGGACTCCGGCTACCGGTTCGACACCGGCCCCTCCGTGCTGACGATGCCCGGGCTGATCGAGGACACGTTCGCCTGCGTCGGGGAGAAGATGTCGGACTGGCTCGAGCTGAACCCGGTCAGCCCGGTGTACCGCAGCTACTTCCCCGACGGCTCGCAGCTGGACGTGCACTCCGACGTCGACGCGATGGCCGACGAGATCGCGGTGGTCATCGGGCCGCAGGAGGCCGGCGGCTACCGGCGCTACATCGACTTCTGCACCGAGCTGTATCAGCTCGAGATGGCCGATTTCATCGACCGCAACATCGACTCGCCCTTCGACCTGCTCACCCCGAACCTGGCCCGGCTGGCGGCCATCGGCGGCTTCCGGCGGATGGCCCCGAAGGCGAACGACTACCTCAAGGATCCGCGCACCCAGCGGGTGTTCTCCTTCCAGGCCATGTACGCGGGGATGAGCCCGCACGACGCCCTGGCCATCTACTCGGTGATCGCTTACATGGACTCCGTGGCCGGGGTGTTCTTCCCCAAGGGGGGCATGCACGCCGTGCCCCGGGCGATGGCCGCCGCCGCGCAGAAGCACGGGGTGACCATCCGCTACTCCACGACCGTGGAGCGCGTCGAGCACGACGGATCCCGGGCCAGTGCGGTGATCACCACCGACGGCGAGCGGATCCCGGCCGACGTCGTGGTGCTCAACCCGGACCTGCCGGTGGCCTACCGCGACCTGCTGGGGATCGAGCCGTGGTCGGTGCGCCGGCTGAACTACTCACCGAGCTGCGCGGTGCTGCTGGCCGGCTCGTCGGCCCAGTACTCCAAGATCTCGCACCACAACATCCACTTCGGCCGGTCCTGGGAGGGCGTGTTCACCGACCTGATCGACCGCAAGAAGCTGATGAGCGATCCGAGCCTGTTCCTGACCAACCCCACCCGCTCGGATCCCAGCCTGGCGCCCGAGGGCAAGCAGTCCTACTACGTGCTGTTCCCCACCCCCAACCTCGACGCCTCGATCGACTGGAACGCGGAGGCTCCGCGCTACCGCGACCACATGGTCCGCGTGCTCGAGGAGCGCGGCTACCTCGGGTTCGGCGACGCCATCGAGGTGGAGCACCTGACCACCCCGCTGGACTGGGCCGAGCAGGGCATGGAGCGGGGCTCGCCGTTCGCCTCCGCACACTCGTTCGCCCAGACCGGACCGTTCCGCCCGGGGAACCGGTGGGGCGAGAACGTGGTGTTCACCGGCTCGGGCACGCAGCCCGGGGTCGGCGTGCCGATGGTGCTCATCTCCGGGCGGATCGCCGCCGAGCGGATCGTCGGGCCGCTGCCGCGCTCGCTGTCGCGGGCCTGACCCGGGTCCGTACCCGCGGCGGCGTCACGTGCGTCGCCACGCGGGTACCCTTCGGACCATCATGGTGGCGCCGGCGGGGATCTCGCGCGCCCGGCTCGATCGGGCGATGACAGCGCACTATGCCCTGCCCGGCCTGCTGGGCAGCACGCTGATGGCGCTCGGCTCGCTGGGCGTGGGCTGGCTGCCGGCCGGCTCGCCGATCCTGGACTACGCCGTCGTGGCCACCCTGCGCTCGACGACCGCGGGCGAGGTGCTGTCCCGGGTGGCGGTCTTCGCCGGGGTGGCACTGCTGCTGCAGGCCTGGCTCGTGCTCGGCCATGACGTCCTGGACAACCTGGAGCGCAGCGAGCACCGCCTGGTCCTGATCCTCACGGCCTGGACCGCCCCGCTGCTGCTGATGCCGCCGCTGTTCAGCCGGGACGCCTACTCCTACTTCGCCCAGGGCCAGCTGCTCCTCGCGGGCCTCAATCCCTACGACAACGGGGTGTCCGCGCTGCCGGGCTGGTTCCTCACGGGGGCGGACCCGCTGTGGGCCGAGTCACCGACGCCCTACGGGCCCGCGTTCCTGATCCTGCAGCGGGGGGTGGCCGCCCTGGCCGGCCCGCACGCGTTCCTCGGGGCGCTGCTGTTCCGGCTGATCGCCCTGACCGGGATCGCGATGCTGGTCGTCTACCTGCCCCGGCTGGCGCACGCGCACGGCATCGACCCGCCCAAGGCGGTCTGGCTGGCCCTGCTCAACCCACTGGTCCTGATGCACTTCGTCGCCGGTGCGCACAACGACGCGCTCATGGTCGGGCTGATGGTCGCCGGCCTGGCCCTGGCCGTCGAGCGGCACCCGGTGCTGGGAATCGTGCTCATCGCGATGGCCGGCGCGGTGAAGCCCATCGGGCTGGTGGTGCTTCCCTTCGCGGGCCTGATCTGGGCCGGCACCCGAGCCAGCTGGACCCAGCGGATCTGGGCATGGGTGAAGGCGTCGCTGATCGTGCTGGTCGTCTTCGCCGTGCTCTCCCTGGCGGTCGGCGTCGGCCTGGGCTGGGTGGCGTCCCTGAGCACCCCCGGCACGGTGCGCACCTGGCTGTCGCCGACCACCGCCCTGGGCATGATCGTGGGCACCGGCCTGGACTGGATCGGACTGGGCACCGTCGACGGCGCGGTCAGCGTCTTCCGGGCCGCGGGGATGCTCCTAGGTGCCGGGATCGCCCTGAACCTGGCGTTGCGACCGCAGGGTCGCTCCCCGGTGCGCGGGGCGGCGCTGGTGCTGTTGGCCGTGGTGGCGCTGGGCCCCGTGGTGCAGCCGTGGTACCTGCTGTGGGTGCTGCCGCTGCTGGCCGCCACCGGCCTGACCGGTCGGCAGCTGCGGGTGGTGATGCTGCTCTGCGCGGTGCTGGTGCTGCACGGGATGGCTGAGGCGAACGCCACTGCCGACACCCTGGTCGACGTCCGCGACGGTCTGGCCTCGGTGTTCGCACTGATCATGGTCGGCGTGGTGCTGGTCTCCAGCCCCGGTGAGCGCCGGCTGATCATGGGCAATCCGGTGGACCGGGGCATCCGACCCTCGGACCCGGCGGCCCGGGTCCGGGCCGGGGCACTGGTCGTTCAGCCGACGGGTTCGACGATCTCGTAGTCCTCGTCGCCGAACACCTCGCGGGCGAGCTTGTGATGGCCCAGCGTGAGCTGGGGCCCCTCGCCGATCAGCACCACCCGCGCGGCCAGGTCGGCCTCCTCCCAGGCGCGCAGCACGTCGCGGAACACGTCGATGGCGATCGCGAACTGCTCGGGCTCGTTGGCGGCCAGGTCTCCCCAGCCCGACCACAGGACCAGCAGTCCGTCGGCATCGTCGAGGTCCTCGACCTCGTCGAACTCCTGGGACTCCAAGCATTCCTCGACGGCGTCCCAGTTGTGCCCGAAGTAGTCCGGGAAACCGAACGCCGTGGCGCACGCCTCGAAGAACTCCGCACGCCCGCCTCCCTCGGGGACCTCGAGCAGCACCGAGGCCCAGCCGAGCAGCGCAGCCAACTCGGCAGCAGCGTCGTCGTCCGGCGCATCGCGCCACAGTGCGATCCGATTGGTCATCGGGACACCACCTCTCGGAAGCTGTCGTAGTGATCGTCGGTGTAGAACCGGGAGCCGTCGGCACCGCTGACGATCCGCCGTGCGCCGCGGTCCTCGGACCCGGGGGTGCGCACGGTGTACTCGGAGTAGAAGCCTGCGGGCGCGTCGGGCAGGAGGCGCTCGCGGTTGCCGAACACCGCGCCGTCCTTGCTGTAGGCGAAGGGCCCGCCGGCGACGATCAGCGCGAGCGTCTCGACGCCCTCCGCAGGCAGGTCGACCACCGCCACGGTGGGCAGGTCCGTCGTGGGAGCGCCCGGCGCGAGATCGGCGTACTGGTCCTGCCCACCGACGACCGTGGCCGGCCCCGCGCTGCCCGCCATATCCCCCGACGCCAGACCCGCTGCACATCCGGCGAGCAGCCCCACGGCGAACAGCACAGCCAGCATGCGCGCGATGGACGACCTCACGCTCCGCAGCATGGCACACCGACGATGCGCAGCCCGTGCCGGTCTGGTCCGGCCCGGGCCGGTCGGGCCCAACTCGGGCGCGCTGGGATGGGCGCTCAGCGCACCACCTTGATGGAGAAGATCCCGGTACCCAGGGCGCCCCACAGTCGCAGCCACAGGGGGAGGAACATCTCGGTCCCGCGGGCCGTGGAGATGTCGCCCAGGTCGATGACGTCCGTGTGCCCCAGGCTCACCAGGAGACGGGTGACCTGCTCCTTGGCCTCGCCGTCGTCGCCGCTGACGAACACGGTGTGGTCCCCCTGGGCAAGTTGCCCAGGATCGGCCAGCCCCATCACCGCCCGCGCGAGTGCGGGGGTGCTGGTGCGCGGCGCCCTGCAACGCTGACGAACCCGGCGACCGGGGGTCAGGTCAGCGGAGTCACGCAGTCCGCCCACCGCATCACACGCAGGGCACGCAGCGTGTTCCACCGGCTGGGTGTGCCCGGTCTCTCCATGTCGAACCAGGTCACGCCCGGGTGCTTGTTCTGCAGGGTCCACGTGCCGTGGCGGCGCTTGCGAGCCACCAGGTCCAGGGCCTCGTCCAGCCGCCGATCCCAGGCGAAGGCCCGCCAGTAGTCCAGCGCGCGCAGCACGTCGTAGTACCAGTACGCCGGGAAGGAGAACCGGGTGAAGGACTCCCGCACGACCTCCCCGGTCCGATGGGAGCGGAACAGCCGGTGCGCCAGGAGGAACTCGCGGCCCCGATGCGCGGCGTCGGAGACATCGGCCTGGATCGTCTCGAACGGGGCCAGCGCCTCCAGGGTGCTCATCGTGGTGTGGAACGAGCTGTGGGTCGCCTGCCGCTGGCAGTTCCATCCGCCATCGGGCATCTGCTCGGCCACGAGGAGCTCCACGGTGCCCGGCATCGGCAGCCCGGCGCGCGTGGCCATCGCCAGCATCATCGCGCGCACGCAGGTGTCCTCCCGCCCCGAGGACCACAGCAGGAACGAGCCATCCGGGCGCAGCCCCACCTTGCGCAACTTGAGCACGGACTCCGGGGCCGGCACCCCGAGCTGCTGCAGGACCTGCACCGAGTAGAACGTCGAGGTCCACTTCGGGGCGTACCACCCGGTCGGCCAGGTCCCATCGCCCTGTCGGCAGCCCAGCAGCTGCGCCCCCCAGCCCTCCCGCTCCACGCGCGCCCGGGTCCCCCGCCAATCACCGCCGGTCAGGTCGCGCTGAACCTGCCAGCGAACCGCCGGGTCACCGGCCAGCAACCACTCGAGGACCTCATCCACACGTGGCCCGCCATCGCCACGAACCCTGCTTGTGATCACCGGCCGACCGCGCGCAGCCCCACCGCGCTCGTCGGGACCGGCGCCGGTCGGAACCTGGACACCCACCCGACCAGTGAACACCCCACAGCCCGCGGGGCGCCAGCCGATTCGCGCGACGAACCGCACCCGGCGATCGCCCCCACAGCGACCATTGCCGACCCGGTCCCGGCGCCGGTGGGCACACCACGGGCACCAGGGACCCGGGGATGCGAGGATTCGCCCATGTCACGGCGGGAACTCGAAGCGGCCGGCATCACCGATCCGCAACTGCGGGCAGCCTATGAGGCGTGCCAGGCGCTGCATGCCCAGCACGGCCGGACCTACTACCTGGCCACCCGGCTGCTGCCCCCGGGCCAGCGCCCGTTCGTGCACGCGCTGTACGGCTTCGCCCGGTACGCCGACGAGATCGTCGACGATCTCGACTCGACCATGACCGATCAGCAGCGCGCCGACGCCCTGGCCCGCTGGGGCGATCAGGTGCTGGCCGACCTGGCCCGCGGGCACAGCCAGGACCCGATCGCCCGCGCCCTGGTCGACACCGCGACCAGGTTCGCGATCCCGCACGAGCACTTCGCGGACTTCCTGACCTCGATGCGGATGGATCTGACGGTCACCGAGTACGACACGTTCGCCGACCTGTCGGTGTACGTGCACGGCTCGGCTGCGGTGATCGGCCGCGAGATGGTGCACGTGCTGGGCACGACCCGGGCCGAGGATCTGCCCGAGGCCCTGGCGCGCGCCGACGACCTGGGCGTGGCGTTCCAGCTGGCCAACTTCATCCGCGACGTGGACGAGGACCTCGACCGGGGTCGGGTCTATCTCCCCCTCGACGAGCTGGCCCGGTTCGAGGTCAGCCGTGACGACCTCGAGCGCCGCGTGCTCACCCCGCAGCTGCGCGCGGCCCTGCAGTTCCAGGTGCGCCGGGTCCGCGAGCTGCAGGCCCGCGCGGAGCCGGGGATCGCCCTGCTGCGCGCACCGGCCCAGCCGTGCATCGAGGCCGCCAGCGTCCTCTATTGCGGCATCGTCGACGCGGTCGAGGACATCGACTACCAGGTGTTCGACCAGCGGGCGACGGTCGGAACCGGCCGGCGGATCCGAGTGGCCGCAGGGGCGTGGGTTCGCGCTGTCCGAGCCCGCCGAGGCAGTCGACGCGACCCGCGGCGCTCGGTCACCGCAGCCTGAGGCCGCCCAGCCTCAGGCGCCGCTGCGCGTTTCCCGGAGGCTGCCCTACTGCGGGGCGCGACCGCCGATCCTGGCCAGCAGCGGGACCAGCCCGGCCCGCGGCGGACCGGCGACCGGCTCGCGCTGGACCCCGCGCCGGCCCCAGGCGATCCACAGCGTGAGCGTCAGCACCACCAGCGCGAAGCCGAACATCAGGTCCTCCACCGGGGCGAACAGGAAGCGCCCGTCGCCGAACGCCGCCGGTGGGCCGGTCTCCGACGTGCTCGAGCCGATGATGTCGGCTCCGGAGTAGCGCACGATCCGGGTGCCGGTCAGGACCCCGTTGGTCAGCAGCTGGAAGAACACGATGATCGAGTAGGACATCCAGAACACGCGCCGGGTCAGCAGCCGGGTGCCCAGCACCCACAGGTCCCAGGCGATCACGACCAGTACGCCCAGGACTGCCAGCTGGGTGTAGGTCATGGTGCACCCTGCCCATCGTCGGGCTGCGTGGTCTGCTCGTCCCCCACGCGCAGGCCGGTTGCCGAGCGCACGGCCTCCAGGCTCAGGATGCTGGCGATCGGCACCACGACGAAGAACACCAACTCGTCCAGCGGCAGCTCCCCGGGCAGCCGGATGCCGGTGATCCGTGACTCGTCGAACCACCAGTGCCCCTGGCCGATGGCGTACACGTCCCACAGGGCGAAGATCACCACGACCGGCAGCACGGACAGCGCCAGCCGGCGCCAGCGCCGGTACACCCGGGTGCGCAGGGCCACCTCCAGCCAGGCCGTGCCCAGGAAGATGAACACCATCACCGTCAGGTAGCTCGCCGACCCCATGGCTCAGCCCTGCCCCAGGAACATCGCCGCCGGCGCCGCCCCGGGATCGGCCAGCGCCTGCGGGTCGACCAGGGGGGTGCCCGCGCGATGGGCCAGCATCGCGCGTCGGGCCGCGGCCAGGTCCCGGG
>JBAVKQ010000172.1:0-13931 GCA_049688395.1 Candidatus Nanopelagicales bacterium | reverse complement strand
CCCGGGACGCCGGATCGAAGGGCCGCCGAGCCATCCCCAGGACCGCGTCCACCACGTCCGTGCGTTCGAGGGCGTCCACCACCGAGATCCCCAACTCACCAGTCGGCCCCGTCACCGCCACCGTCAGACCCATACCGCCACCTCACCTGCGCGACCCCGCCAAGCAGCCCCGGCTGGAGCCACGCATCAGTGTCTCGTACTGGTCATCGTCAGCGTCGGCCAGCGGCGTCTATCTGCCGCCAGCCCCCAGCTGCCCGGGGCATCCGGAATTCCTGCCGTCGCGGGCCCGGACGGGATCAGGGAACCTGCCCGGGCCCACGACGCGCAGCGCGACCCGGGCGACCGCGGTTGCATCGCGAGGACCATCGCCCCAGACACGCCAACGCAGCGACACGTCCCACGGCACCGGGACAGCGGCCCCGCCGGGTGAAGGCCTCGACCGATCCGTCGACCACGCGGGTTGCCTGCTGTCAGCAGCTGGGCTCACTTGATCGACTCGAGTACCTTGCGGTAGCTGGCCCTGGCCTGCTCCTGGGCGTCGTGGGCCACCTCAGTGGCCCGGCCCGGGACCTGCGCCAGAGTGTCGGACGCCGTGTCGACGAACTTCTCGGCATCGGAACGGACCTCATCGAGGAACTTCTCAGAATCGGCGCGTGAGTCTTCGATGAGCTTCTCAGTGTCCTCGCGCAACGCGCCCACGGTGGCCGGGATCTCGATCCTGGCCACCGTGTCGCGCAGCATGTCCGCGAGCTTCTCGGCGTTGGAACGCACCTCGTCGACGAACCTCTCGGCGTCCGCGCGGACCTCGTCCACGGTCGGGACCTCGGCCTTGCCGATCACCTCGCGCAGCTCCTCCACGGTCGGCACGTGCGGGCCCTCGGGCAACTCCTCCATTACTAGGGCCACCTTCTTGGCTGCCGCCGGGCGGGCGGCGGTGGCCTTCTTGGCCGCAGCCCTCGCCGGCCCTGCCTTCTTCGCCGCGGTCTTGCGCGCGGTCGTAGTGGCCTTCTTCGTATCGGCCTTCGTCTCCTCGACAATCCGGCTCACGTTCTCAGGAGTGGTGTTCTCATTCATGGGTCAGTCCTCTCCCCTGTTCTCGTCGGTTGCCAACGAGTGCTGGGCCGAGCTCTAGGCATGAAGGCCCCGTAGATATCCAGCAGCCAGTGCCCTGCCCCCTCGGTGAGGTCGGGTCCTCGGCGACCGCGGTCCGCTGTCCGGTGTCCGGTTTCCGGTGATGAACCCACCGCACCGCACTGCGCCGCGTCGGACTTGGCCACACCTCCAGTCTTCGCCCATGCGCTATCGCAAGCGCATTGCAAGCGGTCACACCGTGAGCTGACTCACGCCCCGGTCATCGCTGACGTGGGTGGCAGTCCTCCCGCGCCGGGAGCCCGATCGCCACGCCGTACCGGTCCCCGGCGCGCCACACATCGACCAGCACCTTGACCGTGAAATCGGCGGGCGGCGACCACCCGCAGCGGCGCGGTCGAGTCCGCCCCCACCCGGCCAGCTGCCGCCCGCATGGTCGCCGCCTCGGCGCGGTCACCGCCTGAACGCGAGTCTTGGCGTAGTCGACCCGCCGCACGGCCCCCTCGTCGACCCACTCGGACCACCGGTACTGGTACAGGTCCCGCCCGGCCCTTGGAGCCGGATGTCCCGGATCTGTTGGCAGAACCCGGGAGAACCGCAGAGGCGGGCTTGGGGGTCGACCGGCAACAGCCGTTGATCGGGGGCTCTCGTCCACCGTGGGCTGAGGCGTCCGGCGACCGGCGCAAACGGAGATGCCACCCACGAGCTTCTGCCTGTGTGGGTGGCATCTCCGCACTGCTGTCGTGGGTCTAGCCCTTGACGGTGAACGACTTCGTGAGGCTCGCCTCGGAGCTGTTGCCGGCGTAGACGTCGATCTGGCCGGGCTCGACGACGAACTTGCCGCGGTTGTCGTAGAATCCGAAGTCGTCACGGTCCAGGGTGAAGGTGACGGTGGTCGTCTCACCTGGGGCGAGGGTCACCCGCTGGAATCCGCGCAGGCGGCGGACCGGCTGGGAGAGGCTGGCCACGGGGTCATTGATGTAGAGCTGTGCGACCTCGTCTCCCTCGACCGTACCCGTGTTGGTCACGTCGAACGTCGCGGTGACCGTTCCGTTCCTGGACACCTTCGTGCTATTCAGGTTCAGGTTGGAGGTTTCGAAGGTGGTGTAGCTCAGGCCGTATCCGAAGACGTACTGCGGGTCGCAGCTGGGGATGTCCCGATAGCGGGAGTTGTACTTCGAGTTCACGTCGCATGGGCGACCGGTGGGCTCGTGGTTGTAGTAGATCGGGACCTGGCCGACGCTCAACGGGAAGGTGACGGGCAGCTTGCCTCCCGGGTTGACCTTTCCGTAGAGGACGTCGGCGACGGCATTGCCTGCTTGGGTGCCGGGGAACCACGCCTCGAGGATGGCCGGGGATGGGCCCACGACGCCATCGAGGGTCAACGGCCGGCCGTTGAAGAGCACGACGACAAAGGGCGTGCCGGTGGCCTTGATGGCCGCGATCAACTCCTCCTGCAGTCCGGGCAGGTCGATCTCGCTGCGCGCCGCGGCCTCAGCGCTCTGGCCTCGGGACTCGCCGAGGGCTAGCACCACCTGGTCGGCCGCGTTCGCGGCGGCGACTGCCTCGGCGAAGCCGTCGCTGGAACCGCACTCGTCGGCCGGGGTGTTGTTCGGCGGCTCCTTGTCGGCGATGGTGCAGCCCTGGGTGAAGGTCGTGTCCGGGTTAACGGCCTTGATGCCGGCGTAGACCGTGACCGCGTCCGCGTCCTGCCCGTTTCCCCACCAGGGGCCGAGCATGTCGTGCTGGTTGTCCCCCAGCGGGCCGATGACGGCGATCTTCTTGCCGGGGGTGAGTGGCAACGCGGCGTCGTCGTTCTTCAGCAGCACCATCGAGCGGCCGGCTGCCTCTCGTGCAGCGGCCACAGCATCGGGTAGCAGGAGCTTGGACTCGGTCAGGGTCGGGTCGACGTAGGGGTTCTCGAACAGCCCGGCGCGGAACTTGACCCGCAGGATCCGGCGCACTGCGTCATCGACACGCTTCTTGGAGATGCGGCGTTCGGCGAGCAGTTGCGTGCCGTAGTCGCGGATGAACGTGCTGACCATCTCGGAGTCGGTCCCGGCGTTCAGGGCCAGTGCAGCGGCGTCCGGGCCGTCGGCCGCGACACCATGCCCGCAGGAGCCCTCGTCCGGGGTCTTCGGCGGGCACACCCGCAGCTCGGCCACGGCGGTGTAGTCGCTCTCGACGAAGCCGTCGAAGCCCCATTCCTTCTTGAGCACATCGGTCTCCAGGTACTCGTTGGCGCACCCGGGGACACCGTTGATCGAGTTGAAGGAACACATCACCGTGTCCGCGCCGGCCTCGATCGCGGCTTTGAACGGCGGCAAGTACAGGTTGCGCAGCCGTTGCTCGGACAGGTCGGTCGTGTTGTAGTCCCGACCGCCCTCGGGCTGGCCGTAGGCGGCGTAGTGCTTGACGCTGGTGACAACCTTGTCGGGCTGGCTGTAGTCACCGCCCTGAGCGCCCTGAACCTTGGCGACCGCCAGGACCGACCCGAGGTACGGGTCCTCGCCGCTGCCCTCCACGATCCGGCCCCAACGGGGCTCGTGGGACACGTCGACCATCGGGCTGTAGATCTGCTTCAAGCCGACCGCGGCCGATTCCCTGGCACCGAACGTGGCGCCCGCGGCTGCGACATCCGGGTCGAAGCTGCTGGCCTCAGCCAAGGGGACGGGGAAGATCGTCCGGTACCCGTGGATCGTGTCGTAGGCGAACAGGATCGGGATGTGCAGCCGGGATTCGTCGACCGCGATGTGCTGGAAGTGGTTGATCTTCTCCGGGTCGATCAGGCTGAACACCGACCCGACGCCGTCCTTCGCGTCCTTGTCGGTGATCTGGCCGTCGGACAGCAACTGGATCTGCTGCAACTTCTCCTCCAGCGTCATCTTGGCGAGCAGTTTGCGCACCCGCTGCTCAATACTTCGGGGAGGCCCCCGCCGGGTGTCCGGCTGTGCCCTGACAACGCTGGTCGGGGCGGCGGCAACCACGGAGCCCGCGCTGTCCGGGGTCGCGGCAACCACGGAGCCCGCGCTGTCCGGGGTCGCGGCAACGACCGAGCCCGCCACAGAAGCGGCGAGCGCGAAGGCCATTGCACCGATGACGGTCCTACTTCTCAATCCTGGATACATGAACCCATCTCTTCCAGTAGCCCGGGGGCGCATGGCCCCACACGGGTCTCGGGGATGTGAACTCGGCCGACACCACGGCAAGCCCGCGGCGTCGGGCGCTGGTCTGCAGAACTGCAGGTCTGCTGAGCCCGGTGCGCAGGGGCTGGGTTCAACACGGGGCGAGCGAACGTGGTCCACATGCCCAAGGCGCAAGTCCCGTGGCCGCCCCGGACCTGGACCCCGTCGGGCACAACCGTGGCCAGATCCCAAGCCCGCGGCCAACCACGACGACGAGCCGGTCTTGACTTGCTTCGGCCCTTGAGGTCCGGGTCACCCCGACCCGAATCCTCGAGGTCCTTCCGGCAGTGAACCACAATGCCAGCACCGTGTCAAGGGCGTAGGACTACAGTGTCGTCCTACGCACATGCAGGTCTGGTGTCGCGACTTTCCCGACCAATTGCCAGCGACACCCCATTTCGTCCCCCTCCCTGCACAGGAACAGTCGCCCGGCGCCTCGGACCGGCTCAGCCGCACGCAAGCACGCCGAAGTCCCGACCCGGGCAACTGCTCGCTATCGCCGCTACCCAGCGCGACGGCACATCCACGCCGACCGCCGGCCAGCATGATGAAAACACCCGATGCTGACCACCGTCTCACCGCCGAGGCTGAGGGGATCCCTGCTCCTCATGGTTCCAATGCCGTGAGCGCATCCGATCCCCATAGCAACCCTGAACCGGAGGCATCCCGGAGAAGCCAGCCAGTGGGTCTATGTCGTAGACGTACGCTGTTGATACGCGTTGTAGGATGGCTGTCCGAGAGTGTCCGGCGAGTTTCGAGGAGAGCCGATGAGCACCGTGGTCGAACCCGGTTCGATCAGAGAGCCGCCCACCACCCCACTGAGCCGCGCCCTGGTCCTGCAGGCGGCGCTGGAGATCGTGGATCGCGACGGCGTGGCGGGCCTGTCGATGCGCCGACTGGGTAGCGCGTTGGACCGCGACCCGATGACCCTGTACCGGTACGCTGCGAACAAAGCCGCTCTGCTCGACGGAGTCGCCGAGTTGGTCCTCGAGCAACTCACCGTCGACACCACCGACGACGACTGGCAGTCCCAGTTGCGCACCGTGGCCCGCACCTACCGGGATCTGGCCCTGGCGCACCCCGAGGTGGTGCCCCTGCTGGTCACCCGTCCTCTGGCCACCCCACTAGCCCTGCGCCCCCTAGGCACCCTGCGGCCCCTGGAATCCATCCTGGAACTTTTGACCCGCACGGGATTCAGCACCATCGACGCTCTGCACATCTACCGATCCCTCTTCGGGTTCCTACACGGTCACGTCCTCAACGAGCTCCAGGAACTGGTGGACAACCCCGAGGAGACCGACGACCTGCTGCGCCTCGGCCTGCACCGACTCCCCCTCCAGGAGTTCCCCCTGCTGCGCAGCCTCGCCGCAGACCTGGCCAACTACGACGGCGCCGCCGAACTCGAACGCGGCCTGGACATCCTGCTCACCGGCCTGAGGCTCTCCCTGCCCATCGTGCCATCCAGCGTGGCCCCGCCGCCCCAGGACTGACCACAAGCCTTTCGCACCACTGGCCGGCCTCGAGGTCGGCCGATGCACGACAACGAGATCATGACGGGGAGCGGCCAGCGCCTGGTGCCGCGCTGAGGGCTGGGAAGGGTATGGGGATCGTGACCCGGTAGGCCTCGGCGTCCCCTGCACCGCAGTACACGGTGGCGTGTTGCCGATCCCAGGACAATCCTCCCGGGAAGATGACATCGACCAGGTCCTGGCGTTTCGATTCCCCGGGCGGCAGGTCCCGTCGCTCGAAGAGCACGCGCAGGTCGGTCCAGGTCGCGTCCGCCGGGTTGAGCACGAAGGACATCGGGTAGTAGTGCCGGTTTCCGTCGCCATCGAAGGTGGCGACGTGGCCCAGAACTCCGAGGCGACCGTCGTCGAGCAGGATCGCGTGATTCACCCCACCCCATTCCTCCTCGATGAACAGGTCCGCCAGGCGGGGTGCTGACTCCACCAGTTGCACGGTGAGGTCCGCCATCGAGTCGATCAGCGTGAACCCGATGCGTCCTCGGCCGTCGGCCCCGTGCCGTGGCCTGGTGAACACACCGAGGCGGCCGCCCCGGGCGTCGATCAGGCGGATGTCCTTCATCCCCCACGGTCCGGTGAACACAGGTCGCGCCGCGTGCAGGCTCGGGCAGGCCAGGATGACCGTGCGGTACTGGAAGAGGTTGCCTGCCAGCCCCGCCGGGTCTTCGACGATCTCCACGCCACCGAGGTGCAGGACCCCGCCGTGCACGGAGACGAACGGGTCCTGCAGGTCGAAGGTGGGCAGCGTCGCAACGAGCGTCCACTCACCGCCGGGAGTCCCGGTGAAGAACCTGATCGTCGAGTGCTCGCTGTGCCGGGCCTCCACACGACCTGCGATCAGCACCTGAGCGGGATCGTCGGGATTGCCGAACGGAGCGGAAATGTTGTACACATCCAACTCCCCAACGCCTGCGAAGGTCAGCTTGGCTGCTTCGGGGGGGGTGCGGCGGGCGCGGTACTCGGTGAGCAGCTGGTCGCAGGTCCGGGCCATCACGGCGTCCGCTCGGTGGCGGGCACCGGATGCCCGAGTAGTTCGGTGATCAGTTCTTCCTGGCTGAACCGCGCCCCGGCGAAGCTGCGATCCGCGGCACCGTAGAAGATCCACAGGTCGCCGTGGAACTGAGCGGCGCCGCAGGAGAACACGACCTCGGAGAAGAACCCGTTGGTCTCGTAGTCGGCCTCGGGCTCCAGGATCGGCGTCGGCAGGCGATGAGAGATCCGCCGCGGATCCTCGAGGGCGAGCAGCATGGCGCCCAGGCAGTAGCGGTTGGCGGCGTCTGCGGCGTGGTAGATGGCCAGCCACCCGGCTTCGGTCCAGATCGGCGGCGCGGCCGCGCCGATCCGCCCCGATTGCCAGCCCGACCCGCTGGTGGTCGTGATCAGGCCGTGTGACCCCCAGTGCCGCAGGTCCGGTGACTGGGCGATCCAGATAGCGGGGTCACCGACCATCTGCGGAACCGGCCGGTGCAGCGCGTAGTAGTAGTCACCGATCCGGCGCGGGAAGATCGCCACATTGCGGTTCTCCGGGGCGAACACCAAGCCCTGCCGGGTGAATGTCACCAGGTCGGTGCTGGTGGCCATCATGGTCGCGATCCCGTACCGCGACACCGCGGAGTAGGTGACCACGTACTGGCCCTCGACCTCCACGATCCGCGGATCCTCGCACCCCCACTCCTCCAGGGGCATCTCCGGGGTGATGGCCGGAGCGGCAGCGACCTCGAACCGTTCGCCGTCGCGGGATCGCGCCACCCGCAGGTGCGAGATCGACGTCAGGTGCCGAACGGTCAACGCCCCATCCCGGCCAGGGCCCCGGACCACCCGTGAGTCGCTGAAGTCCCACCCCTGGGCGCTCAAGGCGACCCGGTCCAGACGGCGCAGGTTGATCCGGCCACCGACGGCGTCGACCACGACGGGGTGCTCGGCGGTGCCCTCCACTGCGGCCTCGGCCACCCGCAGCAGCGCCACCACCTGGTCCTCGTGGACGGCGATCCCGGCGTTGAACACCCCCACGACCTTCAGATCGGGTCGTGACGGCGGCACATCCTCAGGCTGGATCAGGGGGTTGCGAGCACTGCGACGCACGGTGATCGGCATCACGGACCTCTTCCTCGGGCGGCTGGTCTCACGGACCGGTGCGCCTGAATCCTGATCACTTCCGCGGAGGTGGCATCCAAGGACACATCGGGTTGACGACGAGTATACAGTGCAGATATCCGGTGTAGACCTACACAGCCGGGGCGCCAGGAGGTTTGATCATGCCTGCAACCAGAACCCGTCAACTGCTATCCGCCGCCCTCGTCCTGGGCCTGGCCGGGGGCTTGGCCGCGTGCGGCTCGGGCAGTGCCTCCAGTCCGGAACCAGGAGCCAGCGCGGCCACCGGCCCCATCACGATCTGGTACTCCAACAACCCCGAAGAGGTCGCCTGGGGAAAGGCGATGGTCAAGGGGTGGAACGCCGACCACCCCGACCAGACGGTCACCGGGCAGGAGATCCCCGCCGGCAAGACCTCGGAGGAGGTCATCTTCGCGTCGATCACCGCGGGAACGGCGCCGTGCCTGATCTACAACACCGCACCGTCGGCAGTTCCGCAGTTCCAGCGGGCCGGTGGACTGGTGGCCCTGGACACGTTCCCCGATGGTGTGTCCTACATCCAGGACCGGAGCGGGACCCAGGTGGAGCAGTTCAAGTCAGCCGACGGCATGTACTACCAGTTCCCGTGGAAGCTGAACCCGGTGATGATCTTCTACAACAAGGAGATCTTCCGGGATGCGGGCATCGACGCTGACAACCCACCGCTGGCGACCTACGACGACTTCCTGGCCACCTCCCAGGAGATCGTTGACTCCGGGGCGGCCAAGGCCGCGATCTACCCGGCTCCCAGCAGCGAGTTCTTCCAGTCCTGGTTCGACTTCTACCCGTTGTTCGCCGCCGCGGCACAGCAGCAGCTGGTGGTCGACGGAAAGGCGACGTTCAACTCCCCGGAAGGCGTCGCGGTGGGCGAGTTCTGGCGGACCATGTACGAGCGCGGCCTGACCCCGAAGGAGAAGTACAACGGCGACTCGTTCGCTGATGGTGTGGCCGCGATGTCCATCGTGGGGCCGTGGGCGGTGAAGGTCTACGGGGACAAGGTCGACTGGGGCGTAGCTCCCGTTCCGACCGCGGACGGCAAGCCCGCCGAGGAGATCATGACCTTCTCCGATGCCAAGAACGTCGGCCTGTACACGGCCTGCGAGAACGATGGAACAGCGTGGGAGTTCCTCAAGTACACGACCAGCCTGACCGGCGACGAGGAGTGGTTGAACACGACCGGGCAGATGCCGTACCGGGCCGACCTGGTGACCACCTACCCCGACTACTTCGACAAGAACCCCGCCTACACGACGTTCGCCGATCAGGCGAACCGGGTCATCGAGGTCCCGAACGTGGACAACTCCACCGAGATCTGGCAGGCCTTCCGCAACATGTGGACCAAGGCCGTGGTCTTCGGCGAGGGTGACCTGCAACCGGCCTTCGACCAGGCTGCCGAGGAGGTCAACCAAATCGTGGCCACCGGCTAGGCACGGGCCATGACCTCCGTCCCCGTCACTCAGAGCGGGCCGAAGCCTGCGGCCGAACGGCCGAAGCCCGCAACCCATCGGTTCGGGTTCCTGGGCAAGCACCCGTTGGCGTTCGTGCTGCTTGCCCCCTACTTGGCCTACCTGCTCGGGATCTTCGTCTACCCCATGGTGCTGCAGTTCACCATCTCCTTCCGCGACTACTACTTCGCCGCACCGGGAGCGGCCGTCGACCGGCCGTGGATCGGCCTGGAGAACTACACCCGCGCGTTCACCGACCCCACGTTCCAGGCCTCCATGCTGCACGCAGCCGAGTTCCTGATCATCAACGTGCCGCTCACCGTGTTCGGAGCCCTGATCCTGGCCACGGCACTGAACTCCAAGATCCGCGGCCTGACGTTCTTCCGGACCTCCTACTACCTGCCCTACGTGACAGCCAGCGTGGCGATCATCGCCGTGTGGCTGTTCATGTTCGGCCAGACCGGGATCGTCAACAGGATCCTCGGACCGCTGGCACCGGACCCCTCCTGGTTGATCAACAGCACCTGGGCCATGCCGATGATCGCGATCTTCGTGACTTGGAAGCAGCTGGGGTACTTCATCGTGCTGTACCTGGCCGCCTTGCAGAACATTCCCAAGGAGCTCTACGAATCAGCCGCCATCGACGGGGCCAACCGGCGGATCACCTTCCGGAATGTGACGATGCCCGGAGTCCGCCCGGCCACCGTGCTGGTGGTGGTCCTGGCCACCATCACCGGCATGAACCTGTTCACCGAGCCCTACCTGCTGACCAACGGTGGGGGACCTAACGGGGCCTCGATCACCCCCGTCTTCTACCTGTACCGCAAGGGCGTCGAACAGGGGAACGCCGGATACGCGGCTGCGATCGGCATGATCCTGATCGTGGTCACCCTGGTGATCTCCCTGGTCCAGAACCGCTTCCTGAGGGAGGACTGATCATGGTCGAGCCCGTTGCCGTACCGGACCAGGAGGAGTCGATCGAACTCGAGCCCCATGAGGACACCGCCAAGCGACAACCAGGTCGGTTCCTGCTGCTGTGCCTCGGCGCGATCGTGTTCGTGTTCCCCTTCTACTACATGGTCGTCGGGTCCCTCCAGGAGGAGGCGGACAAGTCCCTGCGCGGAATTCTGCCCAACCCGTCGAACATGACACTGCACAACTACGCGCAGATCAACACGAGCATCGATGCCACCCGGGGCCTGCTCAACTCCGCGATCTTCACCATGGGCGTGCTGCTGGGCACCCTGCTCTTCGGGCTGCTCGCAGGATGGGCCCTGGCCCAAATGGAATTCCGCGGCAAGGCGACGATCTTCAGCGCGATGCTGCTGGTGCTGATCGTGCCGTTCCAGCTGCTCATGATCCCGCTGTACGTGCTCATCGTGCGGACCTACGGGCTCGGCGACAGCTACTGGGGAATGATCCTGCCGTTCGCGATCAACTCCACAGCGGTCTTCATCTTCCGCCAGTTCTTCATCCAGATCCCCCGGGAGATCCTCGAGGCCGCACGCATCGACGGCGCCGGAGAGATCAGACTCCTCACCAAAATCGGCATCCCGCTGGCCAAGCCCGCGATCCTGACCGCCCTGCTGATCACCTTCATCGGGCCATGGAACGAGTTCCTGTGGCCCTTCCTGGTGACCAAGAAGCAGGAGATGCAGCCCTTCGCCGTGTCCCTGGCCAACTACATGCAGAACCTGGCCGCCCGGGCCGACAACCCCGACGGAACGATCCTGGCCGGCGGGGTGCTGCTCGCCGTACCAGCGATCCTACTGTTCCTCCTGTTCCAAAGGCACTTCACATCCGCGAACCTCGGTTCCGCAGTCAAGGGGTAGAGAGCGATGACGTATCACGGTGTCCGTTTCAGGGTGGTGTCGCGACCAGTCGCGCTGGTAGCCGCGGTGGGGATGCTGCTCGCGGGAGTGGGCAGCGCCTCAGCTGCGGGCGCCGCACCGACGGAGCCGGCAGCACACAGCAGGCCCTCGTCGGCTCCCCTGACCAACACGTCGCACTTGGACTGGTTGTTGGCCAACGTCCCCCTGCGCGAGGTGGACCGACACACGACCTACCAGTTGGACACGGCGCCCGAGGTGCAAGCCCCGTGGACGTACGCAGACAGGAACTCGGACGGCAGCTTCCGGCGCATCGGCGGGGGCAGCCTCGACGAGGAAACCGGCTACTACAGCCAGGGTGCGTTCAACGCGGACGACATCGCCCGCACCGCCGTCGTCTACCTCCGGCACTGGCAGCACACCGGCAGCGCGGCGAGCAGGGAGCACGCGTTCCAGACACTGCGCGCGCTGACCTTCCTGCAGACCACCACGGGACCCAACGCGGGCAATGTCGTGCTCTGGCAGCAGGTGGACGGAACCCTGACCCCCAGCGCCACACCTGTGGAACTACCAGACCCGAGCGACTCGGCCGAGTCGTACTGGCTGGCGCGCACCGTCTGGGCCCTGGGCGAGGGATACGCCGCGTTCGTGGAGTCTGACCCTCAGTTCGCCTCCTTCCTGCAGGATCGCCTACACCTTGCACTGGCTTCCCTGAACCAACAGTCGTTGAGCGAGTACGCCGCCTACGACGTGGCCGACGGCGTCAAGGTCCCAGCCTGGTTGATCAGCGGCGGGGCGGATGCCTCCTCCGAGGCCGTGCTCGGGCTCGCCGCCTACGCCAAGGCGGCACCGGCCGATGCCGTGGCGATCACGGCGCTCACCCGGCTGAGCGAGGGGATCACAGCCATGTCGTCTGGTTCGGTGAATCAGTGGCCGTTCGGTGCCATCTTGCCGTGGACTGGGTCGCAGACCTTCTGGCACGCGTGGGGTGGGCTTGCTCCCGCCGCGCTCTCCGAGGCAGACGCGGTCCTGGGACGGCCCGACCTGCTCGAGGCCGCGGTCAAGGACACCGCTCAGTTCACCCCGCAGCTACTGGCCGCGGGCGGACCCGACAACCTCTGGGGCCCGACACCGGGCGAGTCTCAGATCGCCTACGGCGTGGACTCCCGGGTGGAAAGCCTGGTCGCGACCGCGAAGGCGGCGAACTCCCCCGGGTTGCTGGACGTGGCCGCAATAGCGGCGGGCTGGTTCTTCGGTGCCAACCCGAGCGGTGCACCGGCCTACGACACGGCGACAGGCGTCGCTATCGACGGGATCGAGCCCTCCGGCGACGTCAACCACAACTCCGGTGCCGAGTCCACCATCCACACACTGCTCACCATGCTCACGTTGGACGCGAATCCAGTCCTCAAGGCCAGAGTCCTCGGTATCAACGAGACCGTGGCAATCACAAGACTGAGCGTCGTCGAGGCCGAATCGGGCACGATCACTGGCAGCGGCACCGTCGTCACCCCGGCGTCAGCCTGGACCGGCGAAGCCCTCCTATCCGGGGGCGCCTACGTCGCCCTGAACGCGGGAGCCAGCCTGCGCATCCCGGTTCCGGCCTCCGATCAGGCCAGCAACGTCTACGCGATCGTGAACCAGGGGGTGGCGCCATCCGGTCATACCCGTTGGACTGCCGGGAGGAGGCAGTTGGGCAGCACTCCCAACGGCGGTGCAGGTGCCCGAGGCATCACCGAGGCGCCCGGCAAGCTCTACCCGTTCGCGTTGAGGCGCACCATGCCAGCCCGGGCAACCTTCGTCGTTGGCGAGAGCGGCGGAGCAGCGTCCCTGGACGCACTGCTCATCCAGCCGCTGATCTCCTCGGTCGCCGTTGCGGGACCGGGTGGGCGATCTACGCTGTACGTCAGTGCCGCGAAGCATCGCACTAGCGTGCGGAAGATCGACGTGCCGAAGGGCTTCCTCGTGCTGCAGAGGGCGTTCGACTCCCGCGGCCACCCGGTGGCGTGGAGCCGCCACGAGATGGCAGCTGCACGCACGGGGCTGGTGAGAATCGCCCCAGGTGGTTTCACCGTCGTGGAACTGGTCCGGAACTAATCCTTCACCGGCGCCGGCCGTCCTCCCAGCGCCGGGAGCCCGGGACCAAGCCGAAGGCCGAGACGGATCGGCCTGGCCGTTGTGAGCCGGATTCACTTCCTTCGATGAAGACCGCGACCGCGAGGTCACCGCGCATTGCGATCATTCCGGCATCGGTGCCGACTTGGGCTACCAATTGGGCTACATCCCCGAGCCCGTTCCCGGGATCGCCCACCCCATAGCCATTCTCGCTGCCACGAGAAGGGTGAACTCCATACCGCGCCCCGATTGGCGTGCGCAGGTCGGCAGGAATCCCTGTTGCGCTCAACAGCAGCCTCGACGCCTGATTGACGCTACCGGTTTTGTCAGTCAGAATAGAGCGGTGGAGTTGCGGTTCACGCAGGCCGCGCGTCGGTACCGGATCGGCCGTGGGCACGTGGTCTTCGTGGTCGACCGCTACACCCCCAACCCCAACGAGCACGCCACGTGGCGATGCTGCGTTGGAGTGGTACGGCGAGGACTCGACTGGCAGGGAGCTGCACGTGGTCGTCGTGGTCCTGGAACCAGGAGACGACCCGCTGGATCCCGACATGGGGCTGGTCGTGCACGTGATGCCCACGGCGCTTCGAGGGAGGACCTGACATGACACGCAAG
>JBAVKQ010000171.1:0-56274 GCA_049688395.1 Candidatus Nanopelagicales bacterium | reverse complement strand
GGTCTCCGGGGTGCAGCACCTGGCTGATGCGAGCTTCTCGTTCAGCGACCATCTCGGCTGGCCGCCCGGCGCCCTGGCAGCCCTGACCGCAACAACCTGGCGCTCGCGGGCCTACGGCGACTTCTGGTCGCACCTGCTCGTCGCCGAGGGCTCGGTCGACGTCGCCGGCGAGCCCGAGCTGAGCGTCTGGGACATCGCCGCGCTGATCCCGATCATCGAGCAGGCCGGCGGGACCGTGACCGGATACGACGGCTCCGAGGCGTTGCTGGCGGGCAACGGCCTGTCCAGCAACGGCCTGCTGCACGACCAGGCGCGGGCGCTGGTGGGGCCCAGGGACTGATCACCGATCGGCCGGGCCCTCGTCGAGGGGACGCTGGCCCGGGATCCGGTCGGTCGGCGCACCATGGCTGCGCGGAGGCGAACCTCGCATCCGAAATGTGGCGTGAGTCGCGGGTTGGCCGAGCCGCCGGCCAACCTCGCATGCGATCTGAGGGCTTCCCGGCGCTGCCCAGGGCTCCGAGACCCACACTTCGGATGCGAGGTTGCAGCCGGACGCCGTCGAGACACCCAGACGCGCGGAGACACTCACCGCGCGCGGAGTGCGCTGCGGGCGGCTGCGCGCGAGGCCGCGTGCGGCTTCCCCTCGCGGGTTCTCCAGCGTGGCCCCAGCAGACGCAACCAGTAACCCGTGAAGCCGGGTCGCGTGACAGGACTGCGACCTTGCTCGCAGGGCACCTCCTTCTCAGCCGGTGGCGCCGTCCACTACGGTGGCGACATTCGCTGCGCTGAGTCACGGGAGGTAGCCATGACGATCAAGAACGTGCTGAAGGCCAAGGGGTCGGTGGTGGCCACCATCGCGCCCGAGGCCAGCCTGACCGAGCTCGTCGATGCTCTGGCCAAGCACCGGATCGGTGCGATGGTGGTGTCCACGGACGGCACCCACATCGACGGGATCGTCTCCGAGCGCGACATCGTGCGCGCCCTGCGCTCCGAGGGCGGGGTGCCCTCGTTCCGGGAGTCGCGGCTGATCCATTTGGACAAGGTGCGGGTCGCCGAGATCATGACCAGCGAAGTCACGACCTGCACCCCGAGCACGTCCATCGACGAGGTGATGACCGTGATGACCGCCGGGCGAATCCGGCATCTTCCGGTGCTCGAGAATGACGAACTGGTCGGCATCGTGAGCATCGGCGACATCGTGGCCGCCCGGATCTCGCACCTGGAGTGGGAGCGTTCGGCACTTGTCGACTACGTCACCACCGGTCGCTGACCCCAGCCAGGCCACCGGCAGGCACGGTCGGACGCCAGCCACTGCCCCGGGTCCGACCGGCGGTGACATGCTGCATGCCATGCGGCGGATCGGGGTCGATCCGCTGGCGTTCCTCGCCGAGCAGTGGCGCGCTCACGGCGACGTGGTGCAGTTCCCGATCCCGGCGCCCCCGACCTACCTGGTCTGCCATCCCGAGGACGTCCGCACGGTCCTGGTCGGCCGGTCCCGCGACGTGGGCAAGGACACGTTGCAGTACCGCGCACTGGCCAAGGTGACCGGCCAGGGCCTGCTGACCAGCGACAACCCGCTCTGGCGCGAGCATCGGCGGATCCTGCAGCCGGCGTTCCACCCCGACACGCTGCCGGCGGTGGTGGCGCACACCGACCGGGCGGCGACACGCACGGCGACCCGGCTGCGCAGCGCCGGTCCGCGGGGCGTGGTCGACATCGATGCGCTGGTGATGACCCTGGCCCTCGAGGTGGTGGGTGAGTCCCTGTTCGGTCACGCGCTGGGTCCGGTGGCCGAGCGGCTCGGGGAGGCAACCCTGACCGCCCTGGGCGAGGTCGTCTCGATGGCCCGGATGCCGCTGCGCGCCCCACGGTGGATCCCCACCCCCGGCAACCGTCGGATGGCGCAGTCGCTGGGCGAACTGGACGCTGCGGTCGCCGACATCCTCGCCGCCCGGCGAGAACAGCGTGCCTCGGACCCGCCGGACATGCTCGACCTGCTGCTCGCCTCGTCGCTGGATGCGCGGGCGGTGCGCGACGAGATCGTGACCTTCCTGGTGGCCGGGCACGAGACGGTGGCCTCCGCGCTGACGTGGGCGCTGATCCTGCTCGCCGGGCATCCGGAGGTCGCCGATCAGGTGGCGGGCGAGGCTGCGGCCGTGCTCGGCGGCGCGGGTTGCGGGTCCCGGATCGGGTCCGGGCCGAGCGGGGAGGACCATCCCGCCCTCCAGGGGCCCGACTCCCCCACCGAGGCCCATGCGCAGGTCACGATGGGGCAGCTCGCCGAACTGCGCGTGGCGCGCGCGGTGATCGACGAGGCGATGCGCCTGCACCCGCCGGCCTGGCTGATCACCCGCAAGACCTCAGCGGACCTGCTGCTCGGCGGTGCGCACGTGCCCGCCGGTTCGCTGGTGATCATCAGCCCATGGATCGTGCACCGGCACCCCACGGCGTGGACGTCCCCAGAGGAGTTCGACCCGCAGCGCTTCCTCACCACCGAGGGGGCCCCGGCCGGGCGACGCCATGGGTACCTGCCGTTCGGTGCCGGGCCGCGGATGTGCATCGGGCGCGACTTCGCCTATGCCGAGGCCGTCCTGGCCCTGGCGATCATCAGCCGGGCGGTCCGGCTGGCGCCCACCGGTTCGCCGGTGCGGGCCCTGCCGCTGGTGACGATCCGACCGGACCGCCCGGCCCTCATGCGGGTCACCGCCCGCTGAGCGACCCGAGGGGCGACGCCGCGCCGCGCACAGTCCCGCCCCTGCACGACCCGTGCCCGGCGTGTGCTGCCCCGTTGCCGGGACGCTTGCCGAATTCAGGAAGCAGCGGCGCACAGGGGAAGCGTGCGCCGGCGGGTGGCGGCGGGGTTCAGGGCGAGGCCGGCGGGTGGCGGCCGGTGGCGGCCGGGCTCACTTCATGACCAGCGACTCGTACTCCGAGGCCACCGCAGGGCCGTCGGAGGTCCGACCATTGGGCAGGCGCCTTGACGAGGGGACACCGTCCGGGTCGGTGATGAGCACGCTGGAGATCCCTATCCGGGCCATGCTGAGCACGACCTGGCCCACGAGCAGGCTCTCATCGGTGGTGGACAACTGCCCGAATGCCTCCGCGCTCGCCACGGTCAGTTGCCCGCGGACCGGCGGCTCGGTGATCGACAGCAGGGGCAGACCGGTCGACGGATCAGTCAGCAGCAAGGTGCGCAGCTCGGCCTGACGTGCCACGGGTGGCCCCGCGGCCAGCGCCTGCATCACACCCTCGGCAGACCGGTCGCTGATCGCCTCCTCGACGGCCTCGAGCTCCCGGCCGGAGACGAAGTAGATGGCTGTCTGCCGGGAGGCAGGCGTGGCACTCGGGGTGCTGCCGTGCTGGGGCAGCGCGCCGCTGGGCAGCGACTGCGCCTCGTCCTGCACCGAAACCCCGCATCCGGCGGATGCCGCCACGAGCAGAGCCGCCCCCCAGAGGGTGGCCGCGCGGGCCAGCCGGCGGCGCAGCGGCCGGGGATCGGTCGCGCTGCGGGAACGAGCTGCTGGCGTAGCGCGGGCTCCAGGCGTGACACGGGATTCGCGCGTGGCATGGGATTCAGACGTGGCAGGGATGCTGTGGTCGGTCACAGGATCACCCCCATGGGCAGGTCGAGGGTGAATCGGGCACCGTCGAAGGGAGAGGCGGTGACCTCCACTCGCCCCCCGATCGCCCGAGCCTGGTCGCGGACGATGGCCAGGCCCAGGCCGGCCCCCTCGATGCGCCGCTCGCCCACGTTGGCTCCCCGGGCGAACGGCTCGAACAGCCCTTCCACCTCATCGGGCTGCACCCCCGAACCGGCGTCGTCGACGTGGATGCGCACGCGACCCCCACCGGTGACCACGAGGACCTGGCGCACGCCGTCGCCATGCCGGGTCGCGTTGTCGACGAGGTTGGCGACCACGCGCTCGACGCGGCGGGCGTCGGTGACGACCATCGGCCGGTCGCCGCGCAGCAGGTCGATCTCGAGGTTGAGCCCCTCGAGCACCCCCTCGATCAGGGCGGCCACGTCGCACGCGTAGCTCTGCACGGGTGCGGTCGCGGTGACGCTCGAGATGTCGAGCAGGTCCAGCAGGATCCGCGACAGCCGCCGCGACTGGGTGGCCAGGCTGGTGACCAGCCGGGCCTCGCGGGGGGCGAAGGAGTCGTGATGCTGCTCGAGGAGTTCAGCGGTGGCCACCACCGTGGTCAGCGGTGAGCGCAGCTCGTGGCTGACATTGGCCACGAACCGTCGCTCGCGCTCGATCCGGGAGGCCACGGCCACCGCCATCTCGTTGAAGGAGTCCGACAACGGGTCGAGGTCCGGGTCCCCGGTGTCGGGCAGCCGGACCGACAGGTCCCCGGCGGCCAGTTGCTGGGCCCCAGCACTCATCCGCTGCAATGGGCGCATCAGCCCGTTGCCCACGACGCGACCGATCGCCCCGCCCGCCACGAAGGCGATCAGTGCGAGCAGGACCAGCAGCAGCGCGGCGTTGCGCAGGGTCTCGAGCAGGTCCGAGAGCGGGAACAACTCGATGTAGATCCCCGAGCGCGTGTAGACGCCCACCCCGAAGTAGTACTCGTCACCGATCGCGAAGGTCTGCTGTGCGCCGCCCTCGGTCAGGGTTCGGTCGATCAGCGAATCGGGGATGTCCGCTCCTCTGACCACGCTCCTGCTGTAGTACCAGACCGAACCGACCCGGATCATCGCCTGGGAGTCGGCCACGACCGGCAGTTGGGCGAGCACCTCCCCGGGCTGCTGGCCGCCGGCGATGGCGGCGTCGACCGAGCGGGCATCGAGCAGGGCTCGGGTCAGGCCCGAGGACTGCCGCTGATTGGTCAGGTAGGAGCGGCTGACCAGGTAGATTCCGCTGGCCACCAGCACAGCCACGACCCCGGAGAGCACCGCGAAGACCAGTGCCACCCGGGTCCGCAGGCCGAAGCGCATGGGTCAGGCCTTGAGCCGGTAGCCGAATCCGCGAACGGTCATCAGGTGCACCGGCTCGGCGGGATCGGCCTCCATCTTCGCCCGCAGCCGGTAGACCAGGTTGTCGACCACACGGCCGTCGCCGGGGTTGCGGTAGCCCCAGACGTTGCGCAGGAGGTCGTCGCGGCTGACCACCCGCTCCCGGGCGCCGATCAGCTCCGCGAGCAGCTTGTACTCGGTGGGCGAGAGCGGCACGACCCGCTCGCCGACCTGCACCTCGGCGGTGTCCGGGCGCAGCAGCACCTCGCCGCACTCCAGCAGCCCATGGTCGACCTCCACGTCGTTGGAGCGGCGGATGTGCGCACGGATCCGGGCCAGCAGCTCCTTGGTGACGAACGGTTTGGTCACGTAGTCATCGGCACCGGCCTCGAGCCCGGAGACCACGTCGTGGCTGTCGGCCTGGGCGGTCACGACGATGATCGGCACCCGGCTGGTCGCTCGGACGCTGCGCACCACGTCCAGGCCGTGGATGCCGGGCAGGCGCAGGTCCACCAGCAGCACGTCGGGGTCTTCGTCCTGGCTGAGCACCAGGGCCTGTTCGCCGTTCTCCGCCTCGAGCACGCGATAGCCCTCGTCCTCGAGGGCGTAGCGCAGCACCAGTCGGATCTCCTCGTCGTCCTCGACGACCATCACTGTCTTGGTCACGGGCCTATTCAACCCCCACCGGGGCGCAGCGCAGAACCACGACCACCCGAATGGCCACGTCGTGACTCAAATGCGACTGGGATCGCGTGCCTCACCTGCGTGATCCGCTTCCACGGCGGGCGCAGCGGACCCTGGCGGGCGGTGGCTCAGCCGACCAGTGCGCGCAGCTCCTGGTCGCCGGGGCGAGCCCGCAGCACCTCAGGGGTGACGCCGGCCCTGCTCGTGATGTCATGCACCTGGCGCTGCTGGCGCGAGGTGGCCAACGAGATGACGGTCCCGGAGGCCCCAGCGCGCGCGGTGCGACCCGAGCGGTGCAGGTACTCCTTGGGCCCGTGCGGCGGGTCGACGTGCAGGACCAGGTCGATGTCGTCGACGTGGATCCCGCGCGCGGCCACGTCAGTGGCCACGAGCACGTCGATCCGGCCACGGCGGAAGTCCTCGAGGGTGCGCGTGCGCATGCCCTGCTTCATCCCGCCGTGCAGTGCGGCGGTGCGCACTCCCCCGGCCTCGAGCTGACCGGCCAGGCGGTCGGCACCCAGCTGGGTGCGCACGAACGCGACGGTGCGACCCCGGCGCAGGGCGATGTCGGCGGTGACGGCGTCCTTGTCCTTCGGGTGCACCAGCACGATGTGATGGGCCATGGTGCCCACCGTCGCGGTGGCCGGGTCGGCGTTGTGCTCCGCGGCGTCGTGCAGGTAGGTCCGCACGAGCCGGTCGACGTCCCGGTCCAGGGTGGCCGAGAACAGCAGCCCCTGCGCGTGCTCGGGCAGCCGGCCCATGATCGCCTCGATCTCGGGCATGAAGCCCAGGTCGGCCATGTGGTCGGCCTCGTCGAGGACCACCATCTGCACCGAGCCCAGGTCCACCGAGCCGCGATCGGCCAGGTCGACCAGGCGGCCGGGCGTGGCCACGACGACGTCGGCGCGCTCCAGCCCGCGGATCTGGCGGTCATAGGAGCTGCCCCCGATGATCAGCTGGGTGCGCATCCCCATGGTGGCAGCCAGCGGGGTCAGCGCGTCCAGTACCTGCATCGCGAGCTCCCGCGTCGGGGCGAGGATCAGCCCGCGGGGCTGGCGGCGCAGGTGCGGGCGCGGACCGTCGAGCCGGCTGAGCATGGGAAGGCCGAAGCTCAGGGTCTTGCCCGAGCCGGTGCGTCCGCGGCCGAGCACGTCGCGGCCGGCCAGCGCCGCCGGGATCGTCATGGCCTGGATCGGGGTGGGGTCGACGATTCCCTGGTGGGCCAGGACAGCAGCCACGGCACTGGGCACGCCGAGGTCGACGAAGGCGTTCGGCCCGGTCAGTGCCGGCACGCGCGGGGCGACCTGCGGGCGCTCGGTGCGCTCGCGACGGTCCCGGCGGGGTCCACGGTCGAAGCCATCGTTGCGGTTCGGGCGTCCCGGACGGTTGGGGCGCTCTGCGTGGTTCGGACGCTCTGCGCGGTTCGGACGCTCTGCGCGGTTCGGGCGGTCTGCGCGGTTCGGGCGGTCGCTGCTGGTCGGCCAGGCGTCTGCCGGCCGGGCGTTGGTCGGCCGGGCGTTGGTCGGCTGCCCAGAACGGTCGTCGCGGGTGGGCCGTTGCGCGCGGTCGTTCCAGTCACTGCGCGGGGCGCGCTGCGGCGCCCGGTCCGGGCGATCGTTGCGCGGGGCCCGGTCGGCGTGCTCGGTACGCGGGGCCCGATCGGCGCGGTCGGAGCGCTCGTTCCAGTCGCCGCGCGGTGCGCGGTTGACCCACGACGAGCCCTTGCCGGAACCGGTCGACCCGGAGGCCGATCCCTTCCACGACGTGCTCTGGGATCGCGACGCGGGCGGGCCTGCGGCGGCGGCGCCCTTGCGGTGACCGGTCGCCTTCGGGCCCTTCCACGACCCCGCGGGGGCACCCTTCGCGGGTCGGCTCGACTTGCTCGGCGGCCCGGATCGGGGCGCGCGGGAGTGCGGGGTATGGGCAACCATGGTGTTTCCTGCTTCCGATGACGTGTCGTCTTCAACGCGTCTGGATGGCCGCCACAGGGCCAACGGGGGAAACGTTGCTCAACGAAGCCGGCGAAGTGCCGGACGCTCAGGGTACCTGCCCCGGTACCCGCAGCGCCAAACGCCGATCCCGCAGACCGCTCGGGTCGGATCGGTCGCCTTCCGACCAGGAGTCGGCAACCATCGGGCGGGGTCGAACGCGGCCCGGTCAGGCCACGTCGACGTGGACGTGGTCGAGGTGACGGTTGATCGGGTTGTCCGGGTCGGACCCGCTGAAGCGGTAGTCACGCCACCCCTGGATCGATCGGCGCGCGGTCCAGATCTGATCCCGGTAGATCACGGTCCGGACCCCGAGCCGCTGCGCGTTGGCCACCGCCCAGTTCGCCAGCCGCCACCCGTCGCGAGCCTGGGCCGCCGAATCGGCCGGTCGGAAGAAGAAGTCGACGGCCCGGCCCAGGGAGTGCTCACCGTTGGGATTGCGCCCCGGCAGCGGAGTCTGCGGCCCGAACCCGCCGTCCGAGAGATCGCCGAACTGATCCCTGGCCTCCGCGCGCAGGGCCGCGGCGCGCGGGGTAAGGCCCAGCGGCGGCTCCTTGGCATCACTGGTCGGGCTCATCGCCGAGATCCGGCAGGTGACCGCCGCGCCCGCGCCCAGGGCATCGCGCAGATCTGCGCGGGAGTCGGCGCCGGCCGCGGCGACGATCGTCGAGATCTCCTCGGGGAAGCCCTGCGCGAGCACGACCCCGGTCGGGTCGGACACCGTGCAGCCGGGTTGCCAGGGCAGGCCAGCGCCACGGCCCAGGGCGAGAACGACCACAGCCGCGACGATCACAACCGCAGGGGCGATCAGGCGCATCAGACCACGATAGGCGACCGACCGCAGCTGCGCCGGGCCCGACTCGAGGCCCGGACGCCGGCGTGGTTCGTCGCCCCCTCCTACTTGATGACCGCCACGGTCTGCGTGTTCCAACTGACCATCCGACCGTCACGAGTCCACAGCTCGCGCACCTCGACAGTGAAACCGTCGCGGGCCGCCACGCTGCGGCCCCGGTGGAACAGCGGCTCGAGTCCGCCGTCGGCGCTGCGCGCCAGTGCGGTCGGGTCCCCGGGCAGGTCAAGGGTGAAGCCCACGGTCGCCGCCGGCCGGGGGCCACTCATCCGCACGATCACCGAGACCCACCAGGCATCGGCCAGGGCGGCCACCAGCGCGGCATCGGCCGGACCCTGCGGACCGCGGGGGCGGATCCAGCCCTCGGTCAGGTCCTCGGCGGCACCGGAGTAGGGCAACCCCGCGACCGGCCGGAACTCCAGGTGCGCGGTGAAGTCCGGGGCCATCGGCGGGCCGACCGGAATCACCGCGACGCCGTCGGGCCCATCAGCCAGGGCTGCCGGTGGCGTCACACCCAGCCAGTCGGCGCCGTCGGGCATGTCCGGGCCGCGCCGGGCCGCCCCCAGCACGACCACCGCGTGGGCCAGTAGGTCGCCGCTGTCGCCATGCATCCGCACGGCCAGGGTGTTGGTCCCCGAGCCGCGACGCAGCTCCTCGACAGCCAGGTCCACCTGGCCGACCAGGACCGGGGCAACCAACTGGGCGCTCAGGGCGCGCACCGCCAGCTCGGGGCGTGGATCGACCAGCAGCGCGGCCGCGGTCATCGCTCCGGTGGCCAGACCGCCCCACGCGCCCCGCCCCTGCTGGAACCCGGCGGGGACGGCCAGGACGAAACGGGCGGGATGCTCGGTGGGTCGCGGTCGGATCAGCGCGGAGATGTCGATGGCCTGCATGGACCCAGCCAACCATCCCGGGCGCCGGCCCGGCTGCCAGGGTCCAGCGGCCGGTGGGCCTGCCGATCAGCCGCGCAGCAGGCGACGGCCCCACCACGAGGTGGCCACCGTCTGCCCGGCCAGGACGTAGCTCAGGGAGGCGTCCTCGTGCAGGGTGGCCTCCCAGGCCCGCGGGGTCCCCCGCGCACCGGCCATCAGCAGCACGTCGCCGACGATCAGTTCCTGGTCGGGACCCGGGACGAGGGTCCGGCGGGTACCCCGCACGTGCATCAGGGCCATCAAGCCCAACCGCTCGTCGCGCGCGAAGGGACTGGCCATCAACTGGCCGATCCGCACCGGCTCCCGGGCCACTCGCCGGCACAGCGCCGGGGCCTGGGCCGGGTCGATCCGCACCGGCCAGACGGTCGGTGAGTGCACCCCCACCAGCGCTTCGAGATCGGCACTGACCTGCGCGGCCCACGCCTCGGACTGTGCCTTGGCCGCCTGCAGGAACGCCCAGAGCACCGGGTTGGCCAGCCGCTCGAGGACCTCGCGGGCCACCACCTCGCTGGGCCGCAGGAGCAGGTCCGGGCCCAGAGCGGCGAACACCGCGCCGTTGGCCGACGACTCCTGCCGGGCGATCACGACGATGCCCGGGTTCGCCCGCCGCGCGGCGTCCACGTAGGAAACCGTGGTGGTGTCGCGGTCGGCGGCGACCACCACGCCGACCGACCGGGCGGCCAGGGCGGCGAACGCAGGCGACTGCGGGGCGAAGTCCGGCGCGGGCCCGTGGGCGGCCAGGTCCTCGGTACCGGCGCGCAGCGAGGGACCGGGATCGACCACTGTGACCGGGATGTCCACCGCCTGCAGGTCCACGAGCACCTCACCGATCACGCGCTGCGAGCCGACCACCACCCACTCACCGGGCTCGGGTGGCTCCGGGCGTGGTGGCAGCGGCGCGCCGGGGGGCAGGATCAGCCAGTCCACCAGTTGCGACAGGCTGGGTGTGCGCAGCGCGATCCGCAGCCGGTCACCGAACGCGTCGTAGGGGTTGACCACGGTCGGCGCACCGAACGCCGCCATCCGGGTGACCGTGAGCGGCGAGTCGGCCCGGGCCACCACCGGCAGGCCCGGGCGGATCAGGTGGACGGCCTGAACCACTGCGAGATTGGTCTCGTCGTCGTCGGTCAGGGCCAGCACGCCCGCGCACCGGGGATTGATCAGGCCCGCGAGGATCAGGGTCTGCGGCGCTCGCGGATTCGCGCTCAGGGCAGGCACGTCGGCCCGCAGCGCCTCCAGAGCCAGGGAGTCGATCCGGTCCTGGACCCGATCCACGACCACCAGGCGCCGGCCCCGGGTGTCGAGGTCCCGGGCCACGAGGGCACCGGCCTCCGCGTAGCCCACCAGCGTCAGGAACGGCACCGGGATGCGACCCACCTGACGGGAGAACCGCTGGGTCTCCAGCGACTTGCGGAATCCCCGGTCCTGCAGCAGCCCCAGCAGGGTGCCGATCGCGTAGGCCCATCCGATGACCGCCAGGTAGATCGAGAACGTGACCCACATCCGCTGGTCGATGGTCAGCTCGTTGGGGATCTCGCCGAAACCGATGGTCGTGGCGGTGTAGCTCATGAAGTAGAACGCGTCGAAGAAGGACATCGCGTCGGTCCCGCCGTCCGGCTGCTGGCCCGGGATCAGGGTCAGACCGAGCACCGCGATCGAGAACACCGCGATCAGCACGATCAACGGGGCACGCATCCGGCGCAGCACCAGGAAGATCGCGGCCGTGGAGGGCGCGGTGAGCGCTGCGGGATCCGAGAATGCGGCGTCCCGGTCCCGGTCCCGGTGGGGTTCCTCGATGTCGCGGTCCCGGTCGACGAACACGTTCCAGAAGGCCAGTAGCGGGTTGCCCATCGGGCTACCTGCGCGAGAACTGCAGGGTCTCGGCGATCAGCAGGATGACCGAGACGATGTTGGCCAGCAACGCACCGGCAGCCAGCGACACCACGCTGGCCATCGCCGATCCGGTCATGCCGCCGGTGGCCTGACTGGCCACGACCCAGTACACCCCGGCAGCGACCAGCTGCAGGTCGGCCACCAGCGAGGTCGCCAGATGCACTGCACCGAGCTGGGTCCGGTCGCCGAACTTCAGGACCGTGGCGATCAGGTTCACCACGATCGCGGCGAAGAGCTCGTAGGCGTTGTGCACCGACGGGTCGGAGATGTCGCCGAGGACGAAGCCGAAGTTCAGCGTGGCTGCCAGCAGGACGAAGAAACCGAAGATCACCTTCTCCAGGTTCATGGCCACCTCCCCGAGTCAGGCTAGTCCTGCCGGGCCGCCCGACTCGCGTTCGGCCCACCCATCAGCCCGCGGGGGCTCAGGGCGCCGCGGGCAGTCGGGTCAACGCGCCGGGGGCTCGCGGCCAGCGCGCTGCGGGCTCGCCCAGGTCAGGGCGCCGCGGGCGGGCGGATCAACGCGCCAGGGGCTCGCAGGTCAGGACGCTGCGGGCTCGCGCAGGTGTATCCGGACGGCCAGGACCCGGTCGGGGAGCCCGGCCAGGACGCTCGCGTCGGGGGTACCCATCGCCAGGTGGGCCCCGATCGGCAGCGCGGCCAGCCGGTGATCGGCTGCGCGCAGCGCGTCGGCCAGCAGTGGCCGGTCTCCACCGGTGACCAGGAACGCGACCTCGGGCCGGGCCACGAGGATCCGGTCGGCGGCCAGCGCGGCAGCGCCGGCGATCTCGTCGGCCTGGTTGCTCCGGCGCCGGGCGTAGCGCTGCTGCGACCAGCCACCGGCCGCCGTCCGACCGTGGATGTGCCGACGCCCGACCTTCGCCTCGGCCCGTTCGGACCCGGCGAAGCGGGCGACCGCGTACCCTGCGCGGCGCACGAGCAGCGCGCCGAAGACCGGTCGAAGACCGGCCAACTCGCCCGGGTCATCGGGAAGCTGGCCCAGCCACGGCGGTGCGCCGACCACGGCGAGGCACCCGTCCGCGGCCGCGAGCACCCAACCGGCGGGCTCGCCGCAGGGCGCCACCGAGAAGTCCCCGTGCCGGGACCCGAACCCGTGCAGCCAGTGCGGCAACCGCCGCATGGGGACGCTGACGGTCCGCGACGCCTCGTCGGGGTCAGCCACTGGCCGCCGCGCCGCCGATCGTGCCGGGCGCACCGGCGATCGTGCCGGCCGCAGGGACCGCACCGAGCTCGCCGATCGTTCGGGCGCGCTCCAGATCCGAGCGCAGCCCCGCCACCAGGAGTTCGACGACCACCTCCCGGGGCACCGGCGAGGTGGTCGCGGCCAGCGCGACCTCCTCCAGGGACCCCAGCCAGCCGCGCACGGCCAGTTGCGTCACCTCGTCGCGCTGCGGCCACTCCGCGGCCTCCAACCAGCGCAGCACGTGCTGGGCGCGTACCTCGTCGAGCACGGCCAGCACCTGCGGATCACCGCCGGACGCCCCGCGGACCAGGGCCACGTAGGCACCGCGCTTGCGCGCGACGAACTTCAGGAACGCCGTCACCATCGCGTGCAGTCGTGCCTCGACGTCCGGGCCCGGCTCCCTGGGAACAGCCTGCATCAGCCGCTCGCCGGCGCTGGACACCACGGCTGCGAAGTAGTCGCCCTTGGACGGGAAGTAGTGGAACACCAGGGTCCGCGAGACGCCGGCGGCAGCCGCCACCTCGTCGAGGGCCATCTCGTGGATGGGACGGGTGCCCAGCAGGTCCAGGCCGATGTCGACCAGCTGCTGGCGACGTTGCGAGGCCGACATGCGCGGTGGCCCCGGGACTGCCCCGATCGGGGCGGCTCCGGAGCCACCGCTGCGACTCACTTGTAGCTGCCGCCAGCCTCAGCCAGGGCCACCAGGGACGCCGGCGGGGTGAACCGCTCGCCGTAGGTGGCCGCCAACTCGTGGGCCCTGGCGACGAAGGCCGTCGGGCCCACGCCGTCATAGGTGTTCACGTACTGCAGCACGCCACCGGTCCACGCGGGGAAGCCGATGCCGAAGATCGAGCCGATGTTCGCGTCCGGCACGGTGCGCAGGACGTTCTCGTCGAGGCACTTGATGCTCTCGATCACCTCGATGAACAGCATCCGGTCCTGCAGGTCAGCCATCGGGATCTCGTGGTTGTCGCCACCGAAGGACTCCTCGAGCCCACTCCACAGGCCCTGCTTCTTGCCGGCTGCGTACTCGTAGAAGCCGGCGCCCGCTGCTCGGCCGCCGCGCTCGTGCTCGGTCACCATCTTCTCGATGACCGCATAGCCCGGGTGCGCGTCGAAGGCCACGCCCTCGGCCTGTGCTGCCGCGGCGGCCTCCGTCTTGATCTTCAGGCCGAGGGTGAGGCTGACCTCGTCGGTGAGGGCCAGCGGGCCGACCGGGTAGCCCGACTGGAGGGCTGCCTGCTCGACGCTGTTGGCCGGGACGCCCTCGCCGATCAGGGACGCAGCCTCGGCCACGACCGTCCCGATGACCCGGCTGGTGAAGAAGCCCCGGCTGTCGTTGACCACGATCGGCAGCTTGCGGATCTGCACCGCGACGTCGATGGCCTTGGCCAGCGCCTCGTCCGAGGTCTTGTTCCCGACCACGATCTCCAGCAGTCGCATCTTGTCGACCGGCGAGAAGAAGTGCAGTCCGATGAAGTCCTCGGGCCGGTCCACACCCTCGGCCAGGCCGGTGACCGGCAGGGACGAGGTGTTCGAGCCCAGCAGCGCATCCTCGGTCAGCAGCGGTACGACCTGCGCGTAGACCGACTTCTTCAGAGCCGGATCCTCGAATACCGCCTCGATCATGAGGTCGGCGCCCTTGGCGTCGTCCATGTCCTCGGTGGGCGTGATCCGGGCCAGGATCTCCTCGCGCGCCTCGGCGGTCAGCTTGCCGCGGCTCACGGCCTTGTCCAGGATGCCCTGCGAGTAGGCCTTGCCCTTCTCCGCGGCAGCGGAGTTCATGTCCTTGAGCACGACCTGCATGCCGGCCCGGGCGCACTCGTAGGCGATGCCCGCGCCCATCATCCCGGCGCCGAGCACGACCACCTTCTGCGCGGTGTACTTCGCGACGTCCTTGGGCCGGTCGCCGCCCTTGCTGATGTGCTGCAGGTCGAAGAAGAACGCCTGGATCATGTTCTTGCTGACCGGGCCGATGGCGAGGTTGACGAAGTACTGGGTCTCGATCTTCTCCGCCGTGGCGAAGTCGACCTGTGCACTTTCCACGGCCGCGGCCATGATGTGGTGCGGGGCCGGCATCGGGGCGCCCTTGAGGGTCTTGCGCAGGTTCGCCGGGAAGGCAGGCAGGTTGGCCGCGAACGACGGGGTCAGCGGGGTGCCGCCGGGGATCCTGTAGCCCTTGACGTCCCACGGTTGGACGGCCTCCAGGTTGGACAGCGCCCAGGTCTTGGCGCTGTGCATCAACTCCTCGGGAGTGCTGACGAGTTCGTCGATCACACCGGCAGCCATCGCGTCCTTGGGCTTGCGCTGCTGCCCCTGGAGCAGATGGTTCATCAGCGCGGTCTGGATGCCGAACATCCGAACTGTGCGCACCACGCCCCCGCCGCCGGGAAGCAGGCCGAGGGAGACCTCGGGCAGGCCGATCATCGACCCCTTGACGTCCAGGGCGATGCGGTGGTGGCAGGCCAGCGCGATCTCCAGCCCACCGCCCAGGGCGGAGCCGTTGATCGCGGCCACGACGGGCCGACCCAGGGTCTCCAGGCGGCGCAGCAGTGCCTTCATCGTGGTGACCTGGTCGGTCACCGCCTGGGCGTTGGCCGGGGTGGCCTGGCTCAGGTCGTGCAGGTCGCCACCGGCGAAGAAGGTCTTCTTGGCCGAGGTGAGCACGACGCCGTTGATCTTGTCCTTCTCGGCCTCGAGGCGGTCCATCGCGGTCGCCAGCGAGGAGACGAACAGCGCGTTCATCGTGTTGGCGCCCTGCGTGGGGTCGTCCATCGTCAGGATGACGATTCCGGCCTCGTCGATCTCCCAGCCGAACATGTTGATGTCAGTCATGTGTGATGCCTTCCTTGTCCGGTCGGGGTCTCAGAACCGCTCGATGATGGTTGCCACGCCCATGCCGCCACCGATGCACAGCGTGATGAGGCCGTAACGACCGCCGCTGCGCTCGAGCTCGTCGAGGCAGGTGCCCAGGATCATGGCGCCGGTCGCGCCCAGGGGGTGGCCCAGCGCGATGGCCCCACCGTTGACGTTGACCTTCGCCGGGTCGACGTGCAGGTCCTTGATCCACTTGAGGACCACGGCCGCGAACGCCTCGTTGACCTCGAACACGTCGATGTCGTCGATGGTCAGGCCCGCGGTCTTGAGCACCTTCTCGGTGGCCGGCACCGGGCCGGTCAGCATGATGGTGGGCTCGGTTCCGATGACCGCGGAGGCCACGACCCGGCCCTTGGGGCTCATACCGGCCTCGCGGCCGATCCGCTCGGAGGCGATCAGCACCATCGCGGCGCCGTCGACGATGCCCGAGGAGTTGCCGCCCGTGTGCACGTGGTTGATGTTCTCGACCCAGTGGTACTTCTGCAGCGCGACGGCGTCGAAGCCGCCCATCTCGCCCATGCCCGCGAAGGAGGGCTTGAGCTTGCCGAGACCCTCGACCGTCGTGCCGGGGCGCATGTGCTCGTCATGGTCGAGCAGGACGATGCCGTTGCGGTCCTTGGTCGGGATGACGTTCTTGGCGAAGCGCCCGTCGGCCCAGGCCGCCGCAGCGCGGTCCTGGGACATCACGGCGTAGGCATCGACGTCCTCGCGGGTGAAGCCCTCGATCGTGGCGATGAGGTCCGCGCTGATGCCCTGGGGCACGAAGTAGGTGTCGTAGGCGGTCTCCGGGTCCATCGCCCAGGCCCCACCGTCCATGCCCATGGGCACGCGACTCATGGCCTCGACCCCGCCTGCGATGGCCACGGACTCCCAGCCCGAGCGGATCTTGGCCGCGGTCAGGTTGACCGCCTCGAGTGCGGACGCGCAGAACCGGTTGATCGTGACGCCGGCGCCGGCGGCATCGGGCAGCCCGGATGCGATCGCTGCGGTCCGGGCGATGTTGGCCCCCTGGTCGCCGACCGGGGTCACGCACCCGACGACGATGTCCTCCACGAGGTGGGGGTCGAGCCCCGGATTGCGATCCAGGATCTCGTGGATCAGATCGGTCAGCATCGTGACCGGCTTCACGCCGTGCAGGGCACCGTTCTTGCCCTTGCCGCGCGGGGTACGGATCGCCTCATAGATGTACGCCTCAGAAATCACGCCTGCATCTCTCCTGCCTGCTGTCGTGGTGATGCCCGTTCCGATCGCCCACAGGATCGCGGGTTCGGCTTGTTGAGCAAGTGTCAACAGAGTACTACCGGCCGGTAACTTGTTGTCAAGGGGGGGTGGGGTTCACGCCCCGGCCCCCCTTGAATCGATCCACGTTCGCGGGCTGGCGGGCCCAGCGGATTGGGATCGATCGTCAAGACGGCGACGAGACTTGGATGGATTCGGGGCGGCGACCGACCAGTCGGGCGGGGTGGTTTTCCACAGGTTCGGCCTCGGAGGGTTCCTCCATCGCCTGGCGGCGCACAGATCGGGTGGTGCGCTCCCCACGCCCCGTGCCGCGACCGGTGGTCACCTCGTCCGTTGCCGTCCCCGAGGTCGCGTCCGGCCAGGACGGGGTGTTCACCCGCACTCAGGCGCGCACGGAAGGGTGGTCGGACGACCGGCAACGGTCGCTCGTGCAGGCGGGGACCTGGTGCCGGCTCGCCGGTCCGGTCCTTCATCACGCGCAGACCTCGGTCGGGCCCTGGCAGCGCGCTCGAGCGGTCAGCCTCACCGCCGGGCTGGTGGTCAGCCACACGACGGCCGGGGCGCTCTGGGGCATGTGCGTCGATGACACCCTGCACGGGATCGGGCACGTGGCGCGCCGGGCCAGGCCGGTCGTGGCGCACCGGATCCCGCTGCGCGCCGGCGAGCGGATCGAGGTGGCCGGGCTGGTCGTCACCTCGCCGATGCGCACCCTCACCGACCTGCTCTGCGGCCTGCCCCACGAGGCGGCCGTCACGATGGCCACCGAAGCCCTGCGCCTCGGCCTGGTCACGCCCGGCGACCTGAGGGTCGCCGCGGCTCTTGCGCACGGGCGCACCGGGGCCCCACGGGCTCGCGAACTGGCCGAAACATGTCGGGGGGGACCGCACTCCCACCTCGAATGGCGCTTCCACCGCCTCATCGGAGGCCTCGGAGACCTCGGGGCTCGATGGCGCTTCAACGTGGACGTCCACGACGGGGCGGGCTTCGTCGGCCGGGTCGACGCCATCCACGACGAGGCGATGGTGGTGGTCGAGCTCGACGGCCGACAGTTCCACGGCCCGGAGAACTTCCAATCGGACCGCACCCGCGACCAGCGTCTGATCGCGATGGGTTACGTCGTGCTCCGGTTCACCTGGCAGGACGTCGAGCAGCGACCGTGGGAGGTCCTCGCGCGCATCCGGGCAACGCTGCGGGTACGTGCCGGAGTCGCAGGTCGAACGGCCTGACGCTGCGCCCCGAGTCCGTTGGCCCCGCCGCGCGTGGCCACGCTGGCCGGTCGGTGGTCGGTGGTCGGTGGTCGGTGGTCGGTGGTCGCCGGTCGCCGGTCGCCGGTCGCCGGATCGATCCACGTTTGCGGGCCATGGGGGCCAGCAAAGTTGGAGCGATCCAGCGCCAGGCTTGCGAACTTGGATCAATTTGGGCAGGGAGCGGCCCGGGAACGGGCAGGGAGCGGCCCGGGAACGGGTAGGGAGCGGGAGCGGGAACGGGCAGGGAGCGGCCCGGGAACGGGTAGGGAGCGGGAGCGGGAGCGGGAGTTCGCCACGCGCCATGTCGGCCGTGCGGACTAGCCTGCTGTGGACACCTTCGAAAAGGGGCGCGCATGGGCCGGCTGAGCGTGATCTGCGACATGGACGGCGTGATCTACCGCGGCAAGGAGCTGATCCCCGGGGCCACCGAGTTCGTGGCCCGCATGCGCGCCGAGGGCATCCCGTTCCTGTTCCTGACCAACAACTCCGAGCAGACGCCGCTGGACCTGGCCCGCAAACTCGACCGGATGGGCATCCACGGCCTGACCGAGGCCAACTTCATCACCGCGGCCATCGCCACTGCGCAGTTCCTGCACGCGCAGCGCCCGCACTCCAGCGCCTACGTCCTCGGCGGCGCCGGCCTGTCGGCAGCGCTGTACAACGTGGGCTACTCGATCACCGAGAGCCACCCCGAGTACGTGGTGGTGGGCAAGACCGCCAACTTCAGCTTCGCGACCATGCGCAGGGCTGCCCAGCTCATCGACGGCGGCGCGAAGTTCATCGGCACCAACCCGGACCTGATCGACCCCGTCGAGGGCGGCACGGAGCCCGCCGCCGGCGCCATCCTGGCCGCGGTCCAGGCCGCCACGGGTCGTGCGCCCTACATCGTCGGCAAGCCCAACTCTCTGATGATGATCTATGCCCGCCAGATGCTCGGTGCGCACGCCGAGGACTGCGTGATGATCGGCGACCGGATGGACACCGACATCGTCGGCGGGCTGGAGGCCGGCATGCGCACCGCGCTGGTGCTCTCCGGCGTGTCCAACCGCGACACCATCGAGCACTTCCCGTACCGGCCGGACTTCGTGTTCGACTCCGTGGGGCAGCTGGACTGGGATGCGTTGGCCGACGGTCTCGGCGCGGACGTCGACGACAGCCGCGGCGACGCGGAGCGCGACCGATGACCACCGCGATCCAGATCCCCACACTGGTTCGGATCAAGCCCAACACCCTGTACAAGCTGGGCAAGTACCTGCGCCGCAACGACTTCGCGCGGATCGCACTGTTCTACGGCGAGGGGATGGCCGACCTGCTCGGCCAGACCGTGGAGATCTCCCTGGACAGCTCCGAGATCCGGACCACGTCCACGCACACCGTGACCGGCAACGACATCGAGGACGTCGTGACCAGCGCCTTCGGCCTGTCGCGCGCGACCGACGCGATCGTGGCCGTCGGCGGCGGGATGGCCATCGACTACGCCAAGTACGCGGGGTTCCTGGCCGACCGGCCGGTGATCGCGGTGCCCACCGCGCTGAGCAACGACGGCTTCTGCTCGCCGGGCGCGAGCCTGAAGGTGGCCGGTCGGCGGACCAGTTGCCCCGCGCACATCCCGTTCGGCGTGGTGCTGGACACCGCCCTGATCGCCAAGTCGCCGCCGCGATTCAGCTACTCCGGGGTCGGCGACCTGCTGAGCAAGTACTCCGCCGTGCACGATTGGAAGCTGTCCTACTGGGAGACCGGCGAGCAGGTCAACGACTTCGCCGTGCTGATCGCCCTGCAGAGCGTGGAGAACTTCGTCAACTACCCGAACAAGGCGCTCGAGGACCTCGAGTTCATCAAGCTGATGGCCGGGGCACTGGTGATGAGCGGGGTGGCGATGGAGGTCTGCGGAACCTCCCGCCCTGCCTCAGGCAGTGAGCACCTGATCTCGCACGCCTACGACAAGGTCGCCGCGCGGCCGAGCATGCACGGCCTGCAGGTCGGGCTGGCCAGCATCGCGACGATGTGGTTGCAGGAGCACCCACGACTCGAGGACGTGCTCGCCGTGCTCGCCGAGACCGGTTTCCTGCACTTCGTGAAGCAGAACCCGCTGGACAGGGCGGCGTTCCTCGAAGCGATCCGGGTGGCGCCCACGATCAAGGACCACTACTTCACGATCCTGACGCCGAAGGGCAACGTGGAGCGGCTCGTGGAGTTCGTCGCCGACAGCCCGATCTGGGACGGTCTGCTGGTCTGAGCGCCCGGGGCACTCGGATCAGGACGGCGGCGCAGGGTCGCGGTTCCGCCTAGAGTTTGCCTGTGCCCTCGACCATCGCCATGACCTCCGCCGTGCACACCGCATCGTCGTCCGGTGCCGGTTCCTCCCTGTCGCTGCCGTGGCAGGTGTGGGCGATCACACTGACGGTGATCGTGGCCCTGTTCGCCCTGGATCTGATCGTGTCCGCGCGCAACCCGCATGCGGTCGGATTCCGCGAGGCGGCCGCGTGGTCGGTGTTCTACATCAGCGTGGCCATCGCGTTCGGCCTCGTGTTCGCGGCCTGGGCGGGCCCGCCCTACGGGGCGGAGTACTTCGCGGGCTACATCGTGGAGAAGACGCTGTCGATCGACAACCTATTCGTGTTCGTCATCATCATGACCGCGTTCGCGGTGCCGGCCGAGCACCGGCGCACGCTGCTGACCCTGGGCATCGCACTGGCTCTGGTCCTGCGCGCGATCTTCATCGCGATCGGCGCGACGCTGCTGACCTACTTCTCGTTCATGTTCCTGGTGTTCGGCGCGATCCTGATCGTCACCGGGATCAAGCTCTACCAGCACCGCGACCAGGACCCCGACATCGAGGAGAACGCCCTGGTCCGAGCCACCAAGAAGCGCATCCCGGTCACAGACGACTACCGCGGCGGGCACTTCTTCGTCCGCGAGAACGGCGTGCGGGCGGCCACACCCCTGTTCATCGCGTTCGTGGCGATCGCGAGCACCGACATCCTCTTCGCCCTCGACTCGATCCCGGCCGTGTACGGGGTGACCGACGAGGCGTTCATCGTGTTCGCGGCCAACGCGTTCGCCCTGCTGGGCCTGCGCGCGCTGTTCTTCCTCGTCGACGGCCTGCTCGATCGCCTCGTGTACCTGTCCACGGGGCTGGCGCTGATCCTGGTGTTCATCGGCGTCAAGCTCACCCTGCACTGGGCACACGGGATCTGGGCCGGCGTCCCGGAGATCACGATCGGCCTCTCGCTGGCGTTCATCGCGGTCGTGCTCAGCGTGACCACGCTCGCCAGCCTGATCGCCGTGCGCCGGGACCCGTCGCGCAAGGCGCACGCCGGGTCGTTCACGGACAACGTCGACAAGGGCAGCCCGGACGCGTAGCCGGCGGGCTCAGGCGAGCAGGGCCTGCCCGATGTACTCGCCGGGCGCCACGCCGCGCGGGATCGCGAACAGCGCCGAGCCGATCGGGGTGGTCCACACATTCAGCACGTCGGCCTCGGCCAGCCGCTCCTGGACAGGCACGAACTGCGCGAGCGGATCGGCCATCCAGGCCGCGAACAGCAGCCCCGCGTCCGGGTCGCCGGCCTTGGTGAACCCGTCGTCGTAGTTGTACGGCCGCCGCAGGATCCGCTCGGCGGGCACCGTCGCGTGCGCCAGGCGCATGTGCGCCGTCGGCGGGATGACCAGGAACCCGTTGCCATCGACGGCCTCGTAGTCCGGTGCCTCGAACTCCCCGCCGCCGGTCAACGGGCCGCCGTCGGACAGCGTCCGTCCGATTGCCTGCTCCTTGGCCAGCAGGTCCATACCGCCCCAGGTCCGCAGGTCCATGGCGATCCGGCGCAGGACCATCGCGGTGCCGCCGACCAACCACGCCGGCCCGCCGTCGATCCAGACCACGTCGGCGAAGTCCTGCGTCCCCTGTTCGGGATTGACGGTGCCATCCACCTGACCCATCAGGTTGCGACCCGTACCGCCGGGCGAGGTGTGCACCGGTCGGTGGAAGCCCGCCTGCGACCAGCGCACGCTCGCGAAGGGACCGGCGTCGTTGATCAGCACCCGCAACGTGTGCGAGACGGTCATCGGGTCCTCGGAGGCCACCACCAGCAGCAGGTCGCCGTCGCTCCACCGATCGGCAAGCTTGTCGATGGAGAACGCCGGCAGGCCATCGGCCAGCCACGCCGGGGCCTGGTCCGAGGCGCCCGCGGCAGCCAGGAACCCCGGCCCGAAGCCGACCGTGACCGTCAACCGGGCCGGGACGCCCGCCAGTTCCGGCTCCGGATCGGCCAGCGCCGGGACGCCGCGGGTCAGCCGATCGATGTCGTCGGTGAGCAGCAGCATCAGCCGACGCAGCGCGTCGGGATCCATACCCGTGGCCAGGTCGAGGGCGACGAACGTCGCGTGCCCCTGGAGCGGGGTCTCGATCCCGGCTTGATGCGCACCTTGGAACGGCACCACGGCCTGGCCGAGGGATTCCGTCTGCGCCGGGCTGCTCGACCCACCGGCCCGGGCAGGGCCGGCCAGCGCCGGCCCTGCCGTACCCGCCAGTGCCGCGCCGACTCCCCCGAGGGTGAACCCCCCCAACAGCGCACGTCGACTGACCCCGCGCATGGCAGCGCTGGTCGGATCGTCCTGCGCTCGCGCCGCGTCCACGCGTCCTCCGATCAAGTCCAGAGGTCGACTCATCCGGTCGACCGCAGCGGTCAGCTCGAGGGACTGGCCGAGGCGTCCATGCCTTCCATGGGGTCCATCGAAGCCCCGGGAACGTAGGACTCGGCGCCGCCCTCGAACGGCTTGGCGACACCACTGTAGGCCGCCGTGGCACCGTCGGCACAGGTCATCGTGATCTCGACGGTCTGCCCGGCCTCGATCGGGGCGGGCAGCTTCATGAGCATGAGGTGGTCCTTGCCCGGGGCCAGGGTGGCAGTGCCACCGACCGGGATGACCAAGCCGCCGCTCTTGGGCTGCATGACCATCTCGCCGTCCTTGTCCACGACCTCGTGGATCTCCATCATGCCGGCAACCGGGCTGGTGGCTGAGACGACCGTGACCTCGGCGGTGCCGGTGTTGGTCAGGATGCCGAACGCCCCGGTCATCTCGGTGTCGGTGGCCTTGACCCAGGTATCCGAGGCCGTGACCGTGCAGCCCTCGGCCATCGCCGTCGGGCTGGCGGCGACGTCGGTCTCGCTCGACGCGCACCCGGTCAGCAGGCCCAGGCCGAGCAGGGCCGCGGCGGGCAGGGCTGCGGTGCGACGGGTGATACGACGGGTGATCAACATGAATAGCCTCTTCCTTGTAGCGCGCGCGATACCCCCGGGGGCTTGGGGAAGAGCCTACCGCGTGGGCGATCGTGCCTGTGGACAGCCCCACCATACGCCCGCGTCCGCACCGCCCTGCCTCGGGATGTGATGGGGATCCGTAGCGCGATGCGCGGGTTCCCGACTCGGCCCGGATGGGCCCGTACCGGTTGCCGATGCCGGGGGCACGGGGACTGCCCACAGGCGGGTGGGACCGGATCCGGACCCGTCGTCGACGGGCCCGTGCCGGTGTGCGTCCGGCCCGGCGAGGACGTCGCGGATCCCGGATGGGGCGGCGACGAGGGGCCCGCGGACGTGGGGAGAGCCACTGGGTCGCCGGACGGACCGAGCCTCGGCGGTTTCCGACGGCGGTTCGGTGGCCGTTCGGTGGCCGTTCGGCGGCAGGTGGAGTCCGGAAGTTCGCCCTACCCTTGGTGATCATGGCCACCCCACCGACCCAGGACCTCTCCGAGGTCTCGCTGATGGACGCCTTCGGCGGGCGCCGGGGCGTGCTGGACTCCAGCCTGGCTCCGGTGACGTTCGTCGTGGCCTACCTGCTCTCCGGGTCGGACCTGAGGGCTGCGCTGGTCGCGGCCCTGGTCGCGGGGGCGGTGGTCACCGGGCTGCGACTGGCCGGCCGCGACACGCTCCGGCACGCCCTTGCCGGGTTCGGGGCCGTCGCGCTGGCGGCATTCGTCGCCGCGCAGACCGGTCGACCGCAGGACTACTTCCTGCCCAGCCTGCTGTCCAACGCCGCGGCCGCCCTGGCCTGGGCGATCTCGATCTGGATCAGGCGACCATTCCTGGGGATCACCGTCGGCGCGCTCACCCGCTCGTCGGCTTGGCGCACCGATCCGCTGATGCTGGCCGCGTACTGCCGCGCCAGCTGGATCTGGGTGGGGTCCTTCCTGGTCCGTGTCGCGGTGATGACCCCACTGTGGCTGGCCGGCCAGACGGTCGCCCTGGGGGTGGCGAAGGTGGCGCTGGGCTGGCCCATGGTGCTGGTCGTCATCTGGCTGTCCTGGCTGGTCGTGGAGCCGGCCCACCGCGCGCGCGGCCGGGCGCTGGCGCGTGACCTGGAGCACGGGCCATCGGAGCGCGGGCAGCAGGAGCCGCCCGACCCCGGACAGCTCCAGCGGGAACCGTGCGCCGACGGCCTGGCCGGCGCTATCGAGCGGCCCACCGACTGAGCAGGGCGGCCTCCCGGTCAGCGGACAGCAGACCACCCCGCGCTGCCCAGCGCGACGAGGGGTCCGAGAGCCACGCCCACGTGTCCCGCGCGGTGTCGGTCAGGGGGCGCGGGTGCAGGCCCGCGCAGACCGCGCGCGCCGGGTCCATCGCCAGGACGAACTCCGGCCGATCCGATCCGGTCCACAGCCCAAGCATCGCCGGGGTCACGCCCCGGTCGGCGAGCCACCCCGAGGGCACCCAGACCAGCTCCAAGTCGGCTGGCGCCACGGCCGCGCCCACCTCGGCGAGCATGTCGGCGAACGAGTACGGCGGCTCGGGGTCCACGACGTGGAAGGTTCCCTCGTCACCGGCCCCGAGCAGGCCCACGACGAACCGACCCAGGTCGCGGGCATCGACGCACTGGAACGGCGCCTGCGGGTTGCCCGGGGCGAGCACCTGACCGCCTCGGGCCAGCCGGTCCACCCAGTAGCCGAAACGCGCGGTCGGGTCGTGCGGGCCGACGATGTAGGTGGGCCGGATCACCAGCAGGCCGCCGGCATACCGGCGCTGCGCCACATGCTCGCAGCCCACCTTCAACCCGCCGTAGTTGTGCGGGTCGATCGGGGGCGCCTCGGTGTGCGGGGTGTCGCCGTCCAGACCGAGCGGCGCCACCGTCGGGGCCTGCTCGTCCATGCCCGGCTCAGGTGTGTCGGCGTAGGCCGAGACCGTGGAGATCAGCGCGTGGCGCCCCCCGCGCTCCCCCAGCGCGTCGGCCAGCGCCGCCACCTGGCGCGGCCAGTAGGCGCACACGTCGACGGTGGCATCCCACTGCCGGCCGGCCAGGACGTCGAGGTTCGCGTCGCGGTCGGCATGCAGGTGCTCGAAGTGCCGGGAACCCTCGCAACCCAGGCCGCGGTGCAGGACGGTGACCTCATGGCCTGCTTCGACCGCCGCGGTCACCAGATGTCGTCCGACGAACCGGGTGCCGCCGATCACGAGGATGCGCATGCCCGCGATCCTGTCACTGCGCTCCCGCGTGCTGCTCGTGGGCCAGTTCGACGCCGAGGGCGGCTCAGCCCTCCAGCGCGCCGGCGAACTGGGACTGGTACAGCCGGGCGTAGGCACCCTCACGCTCGATCAGGTCGGTGTGGGACCCCTTCTCCACGATGGCCCCGGACTCCATCACCAGGATCGTGTCGGCGTCGCGGATGGTGCTCAGCCGGTGGGCGATGATGAACGAGGTCCGACCATGGCGCAGGTTGGCCATCGCCTTCTGGACCAGCACCTCCGTGCGCGTGTCCACCGAGGAGGTGGCCTCGTCGAGGATCAGGATCGCCGGGTCGCTCAGGAACGCCCGCGCGATCGTGATCAGCTGCTTCTCGCCGGTCGACACGTTGGTGGCCTCGTCGTCGAGGACCGTGTCGTAGCCGTCGGGCAGCGTGCGCACGAAGTGGTCGACATAGGCCGCGTCGGCCGCGGCGAGCACCTGCTCGTCGGTGGCGTCCTGGGCCCCATAGGCGATGTTGTCCCGGATGGTGCCGCCGAACAGCCAAGTGTCCTGCAGCACCATGCCGAACGAGCCGCGCAGGTCATCGCGCGTCATGGTCATCACGTCCACGCCGTCCAGGGTGATCCGGCCGGAGTCCACGTCGTAGAAACGCATCAACAGGTTGACCAGCGTGGTCTTGCCCGCGCCGGTCGGGCCCACGATCGCGCACGACTCGCCGACCTCGACGACCAGGTTCAGGCCCTCGATCAGCGGCTTGTCGGGCACGTACTGGAAGGACACGTCGTCGAACTCGACCCGGCCGCGCACGGGCTGCGGACGCTGCGGGTCGGCCGGGTCGGCGATCTCGTCCTGCGCGTCGAGGAACTCGAACACCCGCTCGGCCGAGGCCACGCCGGACTGCATGAGGTTGACCACCGACGCGATCTGCGTGATCGGCATCTGGAACTGCCGCGCGTACTGGATGAACGCCTGCACGTCGCCCAGCGGCATGGCCCCGGAGGCCACCTGCAAGCCTCCCACGACCGAGATCAGCACGTAGTTCAGGTTGGAGATCAGGGTCATCGCCGGCTGGATGATCCCGGAGATGAACTGCGCCCGGAAGCTGGCCGCGTACATCTTGTCGTTGAGCTCGTCGAACTCCTCGACGGCCCGGGCGGAGTGGCCGAACACCTTGACCAGGTCGTGGCCGGTGTACATCTGCTCCACGTGGCCGTTGAGCTCCCCGGTCCACTCCCACTGGGCGGCGAACTGCTTCTGCGACCGCTTGGCGATGGCCATGGTGACCACGAACGACAGCGGCACCGTGAGCAACGAGATCAGCGCCAGCATCGGCGACATCCAGAACATGATCCCCAGCACTCCCACGACGGTGAGCACGGCGGTGATCAGTGAGGTCAGCACCTGTTGCAGGGTGGTGGAGATGTTGTCGATGTCGTTGGTCACCCGGGAGAGCAGGTCCCCGCGCGCGTGCGAGTCGAAGTACTTCAGCGGCAGCCGACCGATCTTGCGATCGACCTCCTCCCGCAGGTCGTAGATCGTGGCCTGGGTGACCCCGGCCATGATGTAGGCACTGGCCCAGCTCAGCAGCGACGAGATCAGGTAGAGCACCGCGACGAGGGTCAGCAGTCGGCCCAGCGATGTGAAGTCGACACCCGAACCGGGCACGATGTCCATCGCCCCGAGCATGGCCGCCTGGTCGTCCTGGCCCTGGGCCACCAGGTCGGCGATGACGTCCGAGACGGGCACCCCGGCCGGCAGCTGCGAGGAGATGAACCCCTCGAACACCAGGGTGGTGGCGTTGCCCAGCAGCTTCGGGCCGACGACTGCCAGGATCACGCTGCCGACAGTCATCGTGATGACGGCCGCGATCCACGCGGCCTGTGGACGCAACCGCTCGGTCAGCCGACGGACGGTGCCCGCGAAGTCGGTCGACTTCTGGGCCTGGACGAACAAGCCGCCCATCGGACCGCCACCACCGCCGCCAGGACGTGGGCCGTGCCCGCCCGGACCACCAGCGCCGCCGGCCCCGCCCGGACGCCCACCGGCGGTCGCGGCTCCGGCGCTCATGCTGCTTCCTCCGCCGAGAGCTGCGAGAGCACGATCTCGGCGTAGGTCGGGCAGCCCGCCATGAGCTCGTCGTGGGTGCCCACCCCCACGAGGCGGCCCTCGTCGAGCACGAGGATCTGCTCGGCGTGCCGGATCGTGGCCACCCGCTGGGCCACCACCAGCACGCACGCGGCCCGCGTGGGTTCGCGCAGCGCGGCCCGCAGCCGGGCGTCGGTCGCGTAGTCCAGCGCCGAGAAGGAGTCGTCGAAGATGTAGACCGAGGGCTCTCGGACCAGGGCACGCGCGATCGCCAGGCGCTGGCGCTGCCCCCCGGACACGTTCACCCCACCCTGCTCGATCGGCGCGTCGAGCCCCTCGGGCAGCGCACGCACGAAGTCCGCCCCCTGGGCGATCTCCAGGGCACGCCACATCTGCTCGTCGGTGGCCTGCGGCGCCCCGAAGCGCAGGTTGTCCGCGATCGTGCCGGAGAACAGGAACGCCTTCTGCGGGATCAGGCCCATGCTGGCCCAGAGCGTGGCCCGCCCCCACTCGCGCACGTCCACCCCGTCGACGAGCACCGCGCCGCCGGTCACGTCGTAGAGCCGGGGCACGAGGTTGATCAGGGTCGACTTGCCCGAACCGGTCGAGCCGATGATCGCGGTGGTCCGACCGGGCAGGGCGGTGAACGAGATGTCGCGCAGCACCGGCTCGGCGGCACCCGGGTAGCCGAACTCGACGTTGCGGAACTCGACAGTGCCCCGCATCGCCGGCTGGCCAGGCTCGGGGACCCGCGGGTCGTGGATGTCCGGCTCGACGGCCAGCACCTCGTTGAGCCGCTCCGAGGAGGCCGCCGCGCGCGGCCACATGACCAGCACCATCGTGGCCATCATCACCGACATCAGGATCTGCATCAGATAGGCCAGGAAGGCCATCAGGTTGCCGACCGGCATGTCACCCGAGGCGATCCGCTGCCCGCCGAACCACACGATCGCCACGCTGGACAGATTCATGATCAGCATGAGCACCGGCATCATCAGCGCGAAGAGCCGGTTGACGCTCAGAGTCGTCCGGGTCAGGTCCGCGTTGGCCTCGGCGAACCGGTTCTCCTCGTGCCCGGTGCGCACGAACGCGCGGATCACGCGGATGCCGGTGAGGTTCTCGCGCAGGACCAGGTTGATCGTGTCGATCTTGACCTGCATGGCCCGGAACAGCGGTACCGCACGGACCATCACCAGCCCGATGACGACCACCATGATCGGAACGATCACCAGCAGCAGCAGCGACAGTGGCCCGTCCTGGCGCACGGCCATGAACACCCCGCCGATGGCCATCAGCGGCGCGGTCACCATCACGGTCAGCGCCATCTGCATGAACATCTGGACCTGCTGGACGTCGTTGGTGTTGCGTGTGATCAGCGTCGGGGCGCCGAACGTGTTCATCTCCCGCAGCGAGAACCGTTGGACGGCGCGGAAGGTGCGCCCGCGCATGTCCCGGCCGACCGACATGGACGTCCGGGAGGCGTAGTACAACCCGATGATCGCGGTCACGACCACCAGCACCGCGACCAGCAGCATCCAGCCGCCGACCCGCACGATGTAGCCGGTGTCACCCTTGGCCACGCCGTTGTTGATGATGTCGGCGTTGAGCGCGGGCAGGTACAGAGTGCCCAGGACCTGCACGATGAGCAGGCCGATGACCAGGACCAGGGCGCGCCGGTACGGGGACAGGTGGTAGCGAAGGAGGCCGATCACTGGCGCAGACTACGCCCGCACCCCGGCGTGCGCGCTGCCTGCGCCGTGCGCCGGATCACCAGCGGTTGCGGGCCTCCTCGGCCCACCCGAGCAGGCCGTCGAGCGCGACGCGCTGGTCGGTCTCGTCGAGCACCCATCCGGTGAACCGCCCGAAGCACTGGTGGGTCTCGGCGGCGACCAGGACGGCATTCGTGCGCTCGGACCGCACGTGGAACGGCGCGAAGGTGACATCGGCGCGCCGGCCGGTGATGCGCCACGGCGCGGTCCAGTCGGTGCGGTCGTAGTGCCACGCCAGGTCCTCGTGGATCCGGTGCATCCGACCGCCGACGAATACCGCGTTCTCGGTGCTGCCCGTCGCGTCGGTCCACTTCCCGCCCAGCTGCACGCCCACCGCCCGGCCGGTGACGCGACCGAAACCGGCCGCCCAGTTCCAGGTCATCGAGTAGGGCCAGCGACCCCGGCCGTGGTCGAGCACGGCGAAGGATCCGTCGGAGGTGTCGAAGGGCAGCTCCTCGCCGGCCAGGCGCAGCACGCCGGTGACCGGCCTGGCCACGTCCTTGACCGTGTACTGGAAGAGCCGGTCGGACCACGGGACCACCACGCCGAGGCTGTCCTGACCCGGCCCCACCGACGCGGCGAGGTCGACGTCGGGGCCGCTGGCCGTGATGTGGACCCCGCCCGCCGAGCTGGCGAAGCGCAGCGCGAGGTCGCCGGCGCGCCCCCGGGCGATGCCCAGGCCGCTGCGGTGGGCCAGGGCCACGTTGCGGGCCAACGGGTCCAGGGCGGTGTGGGTCGATTCGGTGCCGGTGCGCCGGTCCAGGACGTAGATGGACATCAGCCCGAGGTAGTCCAGCGAGGAGACGGTCAGGCCGATGAAGGCCCGGGGGGTCATCAGCCCCCAGTACTCCCAGCGCTTGGAGCGGCCCCAGCCGCGCAGGTTCGCGGTGTGCAGGGGTCGGCGGGTCCAGCCGACCGCGGCCGGGTTCAGCCGGCCGTTCGGGCGGCACAGCGATACGGGCGCGGTGATCTCGGCCATGGCGGCGAGGATAGCGAGGCCGCACACTGGCGCCACGCGGCTGCGGCGCGGACACTGAGGCCATGTGCCGCAGCATCCAGACCCTGCGCCCGCCGTTCCACGCCGAGCCGAACCCGGACGAGATCCGCGCGGCCGCCCTGCAGTACGTGCGCAAGATCAGCGGCTTCCGCAGCCCCGCAGCACACAACCGCGCGGCGTTCGAGGCAGCCGTCGACGCGGTCACGGCGGCCACCGAACAGCTGCTCGATGACCTGGTCGTCCGCGGAAGCAGTGGCGCAGCGCCATGATTCAGGCCGGGCGCGGCGTGCGCACAGCGATGGCCGTTGCGCTGATCGCACTGGGCCTGACCGCGCTGGGTGCGCTCGCCCCGGGTCTGGCGGCGCCGGCCGATGCGACGTTGATCGGGTCGCTGTCGGGCACGGTGACCGGCGCGGGCCGACCACTGCCGCAGGCGTGGGTGGTCGTGACGCCGGTGCACGAGGACGGGGCCGCCGCAGGTGAACCGACCCGGGTCCTCACTGATTCGACCGGGCGCTACGAGTTGCCGGAGGTCTATTGGCGGGCCGTGAAGGTGCAGGCCCGGGCGCCGGGGCTCGGCGAGCTCGTCGACACCTATTGGCCGGATGCCCACTCGTTCGGACAGGCCGGGATCGTGCAGATCTCCAGTTGGCCGGTGACGGCCGACATCGACCTGCCGCGGGGCGGCTCGGTACAGGGCACCGTGGTCGACCAGGAGACGGGCGCCGCCGTGCCGGGCGCGCGGGTGTCGGCCTGGATGGTCGATGCGCTCACGGCCGGACCGGTCGGCGCCCAGGAGGCATCCGGCGATCCGGGCGCCTTTCGACTCGGACGACTGCCGCCGGTCGCAGTGCGGCTCGCGGTGCACCTGCCCGCCGACAGCACACTGCTCGAGCCGGCCTTCGATCTGACCTACCCCCGCGAGACGCTGCGGATCGACGGGGCGCGCAGGACGGTCGACCTGGTGATCGCACTGCTGCCTGGAGCCGAGATCCGGGGCACGGTGCGCGACGATCGCGGCGCGCCCGTGGCCGGGGCCGAGGTGCAGATCACCCGGTGCCGTCCCGCCTGCCCACCGCATGCGTTCACCGACGACGCCGGGCGCTACCGGATCCAGGCGATCCCGCCGGGTCCGGACCTGCGCGCGTTCACGCCGGGGGGCCCGAGCCTGCTGCCGCAGTGGTTCCGGGGCGCTGAGACGGTGTTCACGGCCACGCCGTTCGTCCTGCGGTCCGGCGACGTGCGCGCCGATGTCGACTTCGAGGTGACCCGTGGCGGCTTCGCGAACGTGCGCGTCCTGGCTGCCGACACCGGGGCGCCCCTGATCGGCGCCATAGTCACGCTGGTGTCGCGCACAGACCTGTACAACCGCCACCTCGGGTACGGCTCGCCCGAGGATCCCAGCAACCAGCGGATCGGACCGGTGCCACCGGGTGACTACGTGCTCAGCGTGCGGCCGGGGACCAGCAACCCCAGCTATCTGCCGGTGACGGGTTACACCGACCTCGTGCTGGCCCCGGACGGAATCGTGACCCTGGTCGGGGGCCAGACCCGCGACCTCGCGGTGCGACTCCCGGCACGTGGCGGTGACGGCGAGGGCCGGGCCCTCGACCCGGAGGACGCCGAGCCCGCGGCGAGCGGGTCGCCGCTCTGGCCGGGCCTCGACGCCGGGTTCCGGGCGCCTCCCACCTGGCCGATCCGCACCGGTTGACCCTTGCCCTTGATACCCCCAAGGGGTATCGTGGGCGCATGACGGACATCACTGCGCCCGGCTACGCCGACAACCGCGCCGACATCCTGCGTCGGCTGCGCCGGATCGAGGGCCAGGTGCGCGGCGTGCACCGGATGGTCGAGGAGGACACGTACTGCATCGACATCCTCACCCAGGTCTCGGCGGCCACGAAGGCGTTGGACTCGGTGGCCCTGCTGATGCTCGACGACCACCTCTCGCACTGCGTTGCCCACGCAATCGCGCAGGGCGGCACGAGCGCGGACGAGAAGCTCCGTGAGGCCTCGGCCGCGATCGCCAGGTTGGTGCGCTCATGACCGGGGCGATCACCGATGCCCGCCAGGTCATCGAACTCGACATCGGCGGGATGACCTGCTCCTCGTGTGCCGCCCGGATCGAGAAGAAGCTCAACCGGATGCCGGGCGTCGAGGCGACGGTCAACTACGCCACCGAGCGTGCGCGCGTCCGCCTGCCCGAGGGCACCGATCCGGCGGCAGCCATCGCCACGGTGCAGGCGACCGGGTACTCAGCCGAGCTGCCGGTGCCGGTCGGCGCGGACCTCGACGCTGGGCAGTACTCCGAGACCAGGACTGATCCCGCGCTGACTGCGTTGCGCGAGCGGTTGATCATCAGCACCGCGTTGACCATCCCGGTGGTCGTCCTGTCGATGATCCCGGCGCTGCAGTTCGACTACTGGCAGTGGGCCGTGCTGGCCCTGGCCTCGCCGGTCGCGGTGTGGGGCGCCTGGCCGTTCCACCGCGCGGCGTTCGTCAACGCCCGGCACGGGGCCACCACCATGGACACCCTGATCAGCCTCGGCGTGACGGCGGCGTACCTGTGGTCGCTGTGGGCGCTGTTCCTGGGCGGCGCGGGGATGACCGGGATGACGATGAGCGCCTCGCTGTTCGGCGGATCCGAGGACGGCATGCCGCACGTCTATCTGGAGACCGCGGCGGCGGTGACCACCTTCCTGCTGCTCGGGCGCTACCTCGAGGCCCGGGCGAAGCACCGCTCCGGGGAGGCGCTGCGAGCACTGCTGAACCTGGGGGCCAAGGATGTGGCCGTGCTGCGCGGCGGCGTCGAGTCCCGCATTCCGATCGCAGACCTGGGCGTCGACGAGCTGTTCGTCGTGCGGCCCGGGGAGAAGGTCGCCACCGACGGGGTCGTGCAGGAGGGCACCTCGGCGATCGACGCGTCCCTGCTGACCGGCGAGCCGGTGCCGGTCGAGGTCGAGCCGGGCGACCCCGTCGTCGGGGCGACGATGAACGCCGGTGGGCGCCTGATCGTGCGCGCCACCCGGGTCGGTACGGACACGCAACTGGCGCACATGGCCCGGATGGTCGAGGCTGCTCAAGCCGGCAAGGCACCGGCGCAGCGGCTGGCCGACCGGGTCTCGGCGGTGTTCGTGCCGGTGGTGATGGTGCTCTCCGCGCTGACCCTGGCCGCCTGGCTGGCCACCGGGCACCCGGCGCAGTCGGCGTTCACCGCAGCGGTCGCGGTGCTGATCATCGCCTGCCCGTGCGCCCTGGGCCTGGCCACGCCCACCGCGCTGCTGGTCGGTACCGGCCGTGGGGCGCAACTGGGCATCCTGATCAGCGGACCGGAGATCCTCGAGTCGACTCGCCGGGTCGACACCATCGTGCTGGACAAGACCGGCACGCTGACCACCGGGCAGATGCAGGTGGTCGGCGTGCACCCGGCCGCAGGCGTCCAGGCAACGGAACTCCTCGCGCTGGCCGGCGCGCTCGAGGACGCCTCGGAGCATCCGATCGGCGCGGCGATCTCGGCTGCGGCCCGCGCAGGCGAGGCCACGCTGCGGACCGTCGAGGACTTCCGGGCCACTGCCGGGCTCGGGGTCACCGGCCACGTCGGCGGACACGCGGTGCTGGCCGGTCGACCCGAGTGGCTCGAATCGCCGCACGGCCTGGCAATGCCTGCCGATCTGGCCGAGCTCGCGGAGCAGGCACGCGGCCTGGGCCAGACCGCCATCGCGGTGGCCTGGGACGGTGCGTTGCGTGGGGTGATCGCGGTGGCCGACACAGTGAAGCCGACCTCGACGCAGGCGGTGACGCAGATGCGTGGCCTGGGCCTGGATCCGGTGCTGCTGACCGGTGACAACGAGCGTGCCGCAAGGGCGATCGCCGATCAGCTGGGGATCACGGAGGTGATCGCCGGGGTGCTGCCCGAGGGCAAGGTCGACGCGGTGCGTGCCCTGCAGGAGCGCGGGCGCGTCGTGGCGATGGTCGGCGACGGGGTGAACGATGCCGCCGCGATGGCCACCGCGGATCTGGGGATCGCGATGGGGACCGGCACCGACGTGGCGATCGCCGCTGCGGACCTGACCCTGGTCCGGGGCGACCCACGGGCAGCCGTCGATGCGATCCGGCTGTCCCGGCGCACACTGCGGATCATCAAGGGCAACCTGTTCTGGGCCTTCGCATACAACGTGGCCGCGATCCCGGCGGCGATGCTCGGCCTGCTCAACCCGCTGCTGGCCGGGGCGGCGATGGCGTTCTCATCGGTGTTCGTGGTGACCAACAGCCTGCGGCTGCGGACCTTCCGAAGCACGGCCGGCGCCTGAGGGTTCGGGCCCGCGCCCGGGGTCTGGGCGCCCACACGTCACGGCGACGACCCCCGCGCAGCACACGTCGACCGAGTCCTACGGTCTGGACGACCTGGCGGTGGTCCAACCCTCGGCCGTGGCTGGCGCAGCGCCTGCGGGGGCGGTTCTCCTGCGCTTGCACGATCGATCGCTGAACGCGGCGGCTCCCAGCAGGCACACACCCGCGGTCGCGGTGAGCAGCCCGGAGATCGCCTCCCACCACGGTTGCGAGTCGTAGGGGCCAACCGCGTAGGAGAAGGCGGCCACGAACGGGGTGGCGAGGAACAGCAGCACCCCCCCAGCCCCTGCGGCCCAGCCCCGGGCGGTGACCGTCCACCAGCTCAGCAGGACCGGGGGCACCAGGAGCCATCCGTACAGGGCCACGGTGGAGCCAACCGGGTCCACCACGACGCCGGTCGCTCCGGAGCGGATCGCGGCCACTCCCACCGCGACCATCGCCAGCGCCGAGCCGACGACGGCCGTTGCCGCGATCGGGCTCGGCTGCTCGCCGGTGAGGGCCCACGGCAGCAGCGCGAAGATCAGCGCCAGGACGATCAACGACCACCCGGCCAGCTGCGCGGCACTGCCCACGGGCTCCCACGGGTCGATGGGCGGCAGGAAGTCGTAGCGGTGGTCCTGAACCTGGTCACAGCCGCCGCCTTCGCTCTGGCCCCATGCACAGGCACCAGCCCAGCGCTGCCACGACGCGGCGTACATCAGGGCGCCGGACAGCCCCAGCAGTACCGCGACCGCAACTCGTAGGACCCGCAGCGACATGGTGCCCCCGTTCTCGAGACACCAGTGTGCGACTGACCCCGGCAGGAGGCAAGGGTGCCACGAGAGCCACGCAGAACTCGAGGACCCCACCCGGCGATCCCCTCGGCATCCTGGCACCCTCGATGTGACCCTCGTCGGCCGCGACCAGGCCCGACGGGAAGTCGGCCAGCGTCGGGTCCGGGTGGTACGACCCGGCGGGGGCGGCGAGCTGCGCGGTCACCTGATCGACGTCCGGACCGCGCTGGACCGGAGGCCAGCCCTGCGAGCGCAGGCGACCGCGACCACCGGGCCGAGGAGGGAGCCCCAAGGATCCGGACCCGGTCCAGGAGGAGCGTCCGTGAGCGCGCGAAAGCTAACCGGCCGAGATCGGGACCGCGTCCGGCAGGCAGGGGGCGTCTGGATGGCTGGAGCCGCGTGGGGCTGTTGCGGTGCGCAGCGGGCGACCCATGACGATCGAGTCCCACAGCTCACCGGACGCGCGCCGGTAGTGCTGGCGCAGGCGCCCCTCGACCACGAACCCGCGCGACAGGTAGAGCGCGATGGCAGCCTCGTTGTGCGGCCAGACCTGCAGGTCGGCCTTGTGCGCGCCGAGGTCCACGCTGGCGGCCAGCAGCGTGTCGAGCAGGTGACCGCCCCAGCCACGGCCGCGGACCTCGGCGGCCAGGGTCATGGCCAGTTCCGCGACGCCGTACCGGGCCAGGTACGTCGACCCGTTGCCGACCACCCGGCCGGTGTGCGGATCCACGACGACCAGGCTGCGCCGCATCGGATCGGCCAGACCGTCGAGCCAGCCCCGGTGACGCTGATCGCGGTCGAAGCCGGGCTGGGCGCCCAGCCAGCGGTCCTCCGCGACGACCTCGGCGAACATCGCCAGCGCATCGACGACGTCCGCGGCGCGCATGTCGCGGATGATCGGAGTGCTCATGGCCGACATCCTGCCCGACCCCGCAACCCGCCCGACTCCGGCGGGGTGCCCGACCCCGCGGACGCCGGTCAGGTGCTCAGCACGTCTCGACGGGTGAACCGGTCGATCCCGAGCGCCACCAGTCCAGCCGCGGCCACCACCAGCACCGGCAGGCCCAGGTAGGCGGGGTCGGGTCCGGGCACGATCGGCGAGTGCGTGAAGGGGCTCAGATTGCGCACCCATGCGGGCAGGTCCCAGAGCGCGCCGAACTCGCCGATCATCAGGAACGCGACGAACAGCAGCCACGCGAGCCAGGCCAGCCGGGGCCGCAGTCCCCAGATGGCCACGGCCAGGCCGACCATGACCCAGGCAGCCGGGATCCGGGCCACCGCGGCCCAACCAACGCGCAGCACCTGGGCCGGGTCACCCGAGGACAGCGCATGGCCCAGGCCGATCGACAGGCCGATGAGGATCATCAGCGCGGCCACGCCCAGCAGTGCCAGCAGGGTGTGCGCGCCGGCCCACTGCCGCCGCGACGTACCGGTGGCCAGCACCGCCTCGGCACGGCCCGCCTCCTCCTCAGCGGGCAGCCAACGGGTCGCCACGATGCCGTACGCGGCCATGATCGATCCGCTGATCCCCAGCTCGGCAGCCAGGAACATGTCGATCAGGCCCTGCTCGCCGCCCAGCTTGACCAGCAGCTCGGTCATGCCCGGCGAGTCCAGGAATCCGCCGACGCTGTCGGCGACGCTACCCAGCACCACGCCCAGCAAGGTGGCCGCGACCGCCCATGCCAAGAAGGTCGAGCGCTGCAACCGGGCCGCCAGACCCAGCGCCGATCCGATGCTGCCCCGCGCAGGCCCGGGCCGATCGGCCAGCAGCCCGGCGCCGAGATCGCGCCGGCTGCGCAACCAGAACGCGACCGGGACCAGGATCGCGATGGCCAGCATCGGCAGGGCCAGGGTCGCCCAGCGCGTCCCCGAGAACGCTCGGACCTGCTGGCTCCAGCCGATCGGCGAGAGCCAAGACAACCAGCCCGGACCGCCCTCGGCAAGGTCACCGACCGCCCGGATCAGGTACGCGGCGGCGACCACCATCAGGCCCAGCCCGGTGGCCCCACGCCCGCTGATGCTCACCTGGGCGGCGACCACGCCGACCACCGCGAACAGCATCCCCGTGGCCGCCCACGCGGCCCCGAACGCCAGACTCCCCCCAGCCGGCAGCCCGGCCAGCACCAGTCCGGCGGCGGTGAGCAGCCCGAGCGAGCCGCAGGTCAGCGCCGTCAGCAGCAGGGCCGCAGCCATGGGCGCCTGCCGGCCGACGGCTGCGGACCCGACCAGCTCCAGGCGCCCGGCCTCCTCCTCATGGCGGGTGTGCCGCACCGCCAGCACGACCATCAGCGCGCCGATCAGCGCCGCCCCGAACGCGGTCATCTTGAACAACGACAACTCACCCAGGGAGGTCGGCTCATAGATCCGCCCGTACATCGCCACCAGCGCCGCCGAGCCGTTGACCGCCTCGACCGCGGCAACCCGTTCGGGCAGCTCCGGGTAGAGCCCGACGGTCGCAGCGGCGGAGAAGTACGCCATCCCGGAGATGCCGAGCACCCAGGCCGGCACCAGGATCCGGTCGCGGCGCAGCGCCAGGCGCACCATCTCACCGGTCCCGGTCAGTCCCGAACCGACTGCCCGCGCACCGCTGTCACCCATGACAGCGGACATCCCGACCGGCGCCGGGGCCGCCCCGGTGCTCACGCCGACCGCCTCCCGCGCAGACCGCGCCGATGCCCGGTGCCCGCTCCCGGGTCGGCGGACCCCTGGCTGTTCGTCACCTCGGGGGCGTCGGCCTCGTCGCGGTAGTGCCGCAGGAACAACTCCTCGAGCGTCGGCGGGTGCGTCGTCAGCGCGCTGAGCCCACCGGCGCCCAGGCTGGCCATCAACGGCGCCAACCCCGACGGCTCGACGCTGGCGGTGATCCGATGCCCGGCGATGACCAGGTCGTGCACCCCGGGCAGGTGCTCCATCCCCGCGGGCACCTCGTCGACCTCGGCGAGCACCGACGTGCGGGTCAGGTGCCGCAGCTGGGCGAGGCTGCCCGTCTCCACGACCACGCCCGCCCGGATGATGCTCACCCGGTCGCACAGCGCCTCGACCTCGGAGAGGATGTGGCTGCTGAGCAGCACGGTCCGACCTGCCGCACGCAGCTGTTCGACGATCACCCGGAACGTGGCGTCCATCAGCGGATCGAGCCCCGCGGTCGGCTCGTCGAGCAGCAACAACTCCACGTCGCTGGCCAGGGCCGCCACCAGTGCAACCTTCTGCCGGTTGCCCTTGGAGTAGGTGCGCCCCTTCTTGGTCGGGTCGAGATCGAAGGCCCCGATCAGCGTGTCGCGGCGTGCCCGGTCCAGGCCGCCACGCATCCGGCCGAGCATGTCGATGACCTCTCCGCCGGTGAGGTTCGGCCACAGCGTCACGTCGCCGGGCACGTAGGCCAGCCGCCTGTGCAGGGCCACCGCGTCCTGCCAGGGGTCGGCCCCGAGCACCCGGACGGTCCCGGCATCGGCACGCAGCAAGCCGAGCAGGATCCGCAGCGTGGTGGTCTTGCCCGCACCGTTGGGCCCGAGCAGCCCGTGCACCTCACCGGGCGTGACCGAAAGGCCCATCGCATCGAGCACGTGTGTGGTCCCGAAGGACTTGTGCAGGCCGTGGACCTCGACGACCAGGTCCGAGTCGGCGGCCGCAGCCCTGGTGGCGTTGCGCGAGTCCTCCACAGCTCCACGCTAGACCCGGCTGGCGGCACGAGGCAGGACGTTCGACCCGCAACCAGCGCCTCGTCCACCTGAGGACGCGCGCGCTTCACCCTGCGAAGCCTGGGTGCCCGGCACTACCCTGCCAATCCCCCCGTACCTGATCGGAGCTGCGCATGAACGAGGTACTGGACTCCGAGGAATTCCGGGCCACCCTGGCGCAGCTGGCCCAGGAGTCGGGCCGACCCGTGGCCGAGATCCGCGAGGAGGCCGCCGCCGACCTCGACGAGATGGCGGTCCGCCCCGGCAAGTACAGCGTCGCGCTCTGGGACCGGTTCTGCGCCTGGCTCTCGCGCGCCTACCGGCTGGAATACCGGTCGGCCGAGGTGGAGCACCTCAAGGCGCTCAACGAGTCGGCCTCCCTGATCTTCCTGCCCAACCACCGCTCGTACCTGGACCCGATGGTGCTGCGCTCGGCGCTGAGCCGCCACGGGTTCGCCCCCAACAACGTCCTCGGCGGCGCGAACCTCGCGATCTGGCCGATGTCCGAGATCGGCCAGCGCAACGGGATCGTGTTCATCCGCCGCGAGTTCCGCGACGACGACGTCTACCGGGCCACCCTGCGGGCCTACCTGTCGCACCTGATCAGCGCGCGGCGCAACCTGGAGTGGTACTTCGAGGGTGGCCGGACCCGCACCGGCAAGCTGCGGCCCCCACGTCTGGGCATCCTCAGCTATGTGATGGACGCCTACGCGGCACACCCCGAACGCGACGTGCTGATCATCCCGGTCTCGGTCAGCTATGACCAGCAGCACGAGATCGGCGCGATCTCCGCCGAGGAGATGGGCGGTCGGAAGAAGCCCGAGAGCCTCAAGTGGATCTACGAGTTCGCCTCCTCGCAGTCCCGCCGACTGGGTCGGGCGTACCTGCGCTTCGGCACGCCCCTTTCGTTGGCCGACGCCGTGCAGCTGACCGCAGACGAGCAGGGCACGCTGCGCCCGCGGTTGGCGGTGCCCAAGGTGGCCTTCGAGACCGCCAACCGGATCAACGCCGTCACCCCGATCACGCCCGGGGCGCTGATCACGTTCGCACTGCTGGACAACGGGGACCGCTCGATCACCGTCGAGGAGGGCAGGCGCGTCCTCGAGCCGCTGTTCCGCTACATCCAGCGGCGCAACCTGCCCATGACCGAATGGCCGGACCTGAGCCAGTACGGGCCCATGCGCGAGGTCCTGGACCGCATGGTCGGCGAGGGAGTCATCACGGTGTTCTCCGGTGGCAAGGAGCCGGTCTACTGCATCAGCCCGGGCAAGCAGCACGAGGCAGCCTTCTACCGCAACACGATCATCCACTTCTTCCTCGCTCGCGCCATCGCCGAACTGGCTGCTGTCCAGGCCGCCGAGGACGGCGCCGCCGACATTCCCGCAGCCACCTGGGACAACGCCCAGCGCCTGCGCGAGCTTCTCACCTTCGAGTTCTTCTTCCCCCGCAAGCGCGAGTTCGCCGACCAGGTGGCCGCCGAGACCGCGATGCTCAAGCCCGAGTGGAGGCAGGCCACCTACAGCCCTGCCAGCGTCCTCGAGGAGTTGGCCGACCTCGACATGCTGCTGGCCCATCGGGTGATCGGCCCGTTCCTGGAGGCCTACAGCGTCTTGGCCGACGAGTTGGCCCGCGGGGGCAACGCGGCCGCCGACGACAAGTCGCTGGTGGCCCAGTGCCTGGGTGTGGCCCAGCAGCGCTGGCTGCAGCGCACGCTGGCCACACCGGAGTCGGTGTCTGCCGACTACTTCCGCAACGCGGTGCTGCTCATGCACCAGCTGGGCCTGATGAGCAGCGAGGAGCCCGACCTGGCCGCACGGCGCCGAGCGCTGGCCGACGAGTTCCACGAGATCACGCGGCGCCTGGATGCGCTGCGCAGGATCGCCCAAGCCTCCGGGCAGCCCATGCTGATCGAGCGCAGCCCACGACAGGGAGACACCAATGGCTGATATCGAATGGCTGGTCGAGCAGATCGACCGCGCCCCGGAAGGACCCGAGGTCGGCGCGTTCTTCGACTTCGACGGCACCCTGATCGCGGGCTACTCCGCGGCCGCCTTCCTGACCTACCGGCTCAAGCGGCGCGAGATCTCCACCGGCGAACTCGTGCGCACGATCCGCGAGAGCATCAACATGGAGCGCCGCGGCCATGACGTGACCGAACTGATGAACGTCGGCGTGCAGGGCCAGGCCGGCCGCGCGGCCGACGAGGTCGAGACCTGGGCGCGCACGATCTTCGGGCGCAAGATCGCCGAGATGATCTACCCGGACTCGTGGACGCTGATCGAAGCGCACCTGCGCAAGCGGCACACCGTGGTGATCGCCTCCTCGGCGACCCGGCCGCAGGTGGAGGCCGCCGCCGAGGAGCTCGGTGTGGACCACATCATCTGCACCGAGATCGAGATCGACGACGACGGGCATTACACCGGCCGGATCGCCGGCCCGATCCGGTGGGGGCAGGGCAAGGCCGATGGCGTGACCGAGTTCGCCGAGGAGCACGGGATCGACCTCGCCGAGTCGTTCGCCTACTCCAACGGCGGCGAGGACGTGCCCTTCCTGGAGACGGCCGGCCGACCGGTGGGGTTGAACCCGGACAGCGCGCTGCTCGAGGTGTGCGCCGACAACGGGTGGCCGATCGCCCGGCTGGTCGAGCCGCCCTCGACCGGGGTTCTCGACATCGTTCGCAGCGCGGCCTCAGTCGGGTTGTTCGCCGGCAGCGTGGGCGCGGCGGCCGCGCTGGCCGTGGTCAACCGCAGCCGGTCCCTGGGTGCCAACCTGGCGGCCAGCATGGGCTCGGACCTCGGCCTGGCCGCGGCCGGTGTGCGCCTGCGGGTGGTTGGCGAGGAGAATGTGTGGGCCGCGCGCCCGGCGGTGTTCCTGTTCAACCACCAGAGCCAGCTCGACGTGTTCGTGCTCGGCTCCTTGCTGCGCAAGGACTTCACCGGGGTGGCCAAGAAGTCCCTGGAGCGCGACCCGTTCTTCGGCCCCGTGGGCTTCCTGGCCGATGTGGCCTACGTCGACCGCGCGGACAGCGCCAAGGCCCGCGAGGGCCTGGAGCCCGCGGTCGAGGCCCTGCGCAACGGTCGCTCGATCGCGATCGCCCCGGAGGGCACCCGCTCCCCCACCCCCAGGCTGCTTCCGTTCAAGAAGGGGCCGTTCCACATGGCCATGCAGGCCGGCGTGCCGGTGGTGCCGATCGTGCTGCGCAACGCCGGCCAGATCATGGCCGCGCACTCGATGGTGATCCATCCGGGCACCGTGGACGTGGCAGTCCTGGACCCGATTCCCACCGACGACTGGACGCGGGAGAACCTCAACGAGCACGTCGAGGCCGTGCGTCAGCAGTACCTGGACACCTTGGCCGACTGGCCGACGGGGTAGTTGCCACCCGGGCGCCACTCGGCGACGCTGTCCGGCGCGGAATGCCGAGAAGTGGTCGAAAGGCGGTGGCTGAGACCGGGCCCGGCGTCGGTTCGCCGAGTTGTGGTTGGACACAGTCTCAGGCGCGGGAGTCTATCGACCACACGGCGGCGAACCAGTCTCCGAGCCGCCCGCCTGCGTCGTCTTCCGACCACAGGTCGGCGAATCGACAGGGCGATCCACAGCCATTGCCCTGGCACGCGACCGGCTGCGGTCACGGCCTGGAGCAGGTCAGGCGCGCGGCAGCCTGTGCATCGCCTTGAACGAGTGACTCATCAGCGCGGTGAACATCTCGTGGCCCATGGACCCCGGCGGGTGGATGCCGTGCAGCCGCTGGATCACGATGGACTGCGGTTCGGTGAAGCGCAGGATGCCGTACTTGCCGTTGCGCCGGCCCATCCCGGAGGCCTTCATCCCGCCCTGCAGCAGGTCTGGACTGCCCCAGGTGGCCACGATGCCGTCGTTGATCTCGATGCTGCCGACCTTGATCCGCTCGGCCAGGCGCAGGCCCTCCTTGGTGTCGCGGGTCCACAGCACCGCGTGCAGGCCGTACTCGGTGTCGTTGGCCAGCTCGACCATCTCGGCGTCGGTGTCGAAGCCGTACAGGGCCACCACCGGGCCGAACGTCTCGCCGGCGCACAGCTCCATCTCTGGGGTCACCCCCTCCAGCACGGTTGGGGCGTAGAAGGTCGGGCCCAGGTCGGGGCGGGGGTGTCCCCCGACCAGCACCTTCGCCCCCTTGGCCACGGCATCGTCGACCTGGGCGGCCACACTGGCCAGTTGCGTGTCGTCGATGAGGCAGCCCATCTCGTAGCCGAAACCCATCCGGGCCCCCAGCCGCATCCGGTCGACCCGCGCCACCAGCTTGGCGCGGAACGCCTCGTGCACCGAGCGCGCCACCAGGATCCGCTCGGGTCCGACGCAGGTCTGCCCGGCGTTGATGAAGCAGGCCCGGATGACCGCCTCCACGGCCCGGTCGAGGTCGGCGTCGGCCCGGACGATGAAGGGGTTCTTGCCCCCGAGCTCCAGGGCTGTGTAGATCAGGCGCGGACCGGTCTGGGTAGCGACCGCGCGCCCCGCGGCCGTCGAGCCGGTGAACGCCACCGCGTCGGCGCGGTCGATGACTGCTGATCCGATCGAGCGGCCCGGGCCGAGCACGATCTGCCAGAGGTCCTCGGGCAGGCCCGCCTCGATGGCCAGGTCGCGCACCCACAGGGCCGACAGCGAGGCCTGGACATCCGGGCGGTGCACGATCGCGTTGCCACCGACCAGGGCGGAGAAACCGTCGGAGGAGGCGAACACCGCCGGGTAGTTCCACGCGGTGACCAGGCCGACGATCCCACGCGGGTGGCGCACCTCGTAGGCCTTGGTGACCAGCGGGATGACGCCCTTGCGCGGATGGCGGCCCAGGACCTTCGGGGCGGTGCGCGAGATGTAGCGGGCATAGACCGCCACGGCCGCGACCTCGGCGAACGCGTCGTAGCGCGCCTTGCCGGCCTCGATCTGCAGCAGGTCCATCAGCTCGGTCTGCCGGTTCAGGGCGATGTGGTGGATCCGGCCGATGATCACCGAGCGTTCGTCGACCGGGCGCGCCGCCCAGTCGCGCTGCGCCGCGCGGGCCCGGGCGAAGGCCTGCTCGACGTCGGCCTGCGTGGAGATCGGATAGGTGATGAGCTCCTCGCCGGTGAACGGGGCGCGGGTGGTCTCGGTCTGCTCGCCGCTGGCGCGCACTGCGCTGAGCAGCCGCGCGACCAAGGCGGTGGGGACCGCCTCGCGCAGGGAGGTGCTGGCGGTGCGTGGGGCACTCGGGGCGGTGGGCGTTGCGGTATCGGTCATCTGTTCACGCTAGCGCGCCCGTGGGCGCATGCCGGCGCCGACCCGGCGACTCCCGGGGCGTCCCCGCGATAGCCTCGCTGCCGAGGAGGACGACCTGATGGACGAGCTGCGCTGGCGCCCCGTGGTGGAAGCCGACCAGGAGGAGGTGCTCACGGCCCTGTCGAGTTGGTCAGATGGGCCGGACCTGCACGAACTGCTCCCCCGGTTCCTGTTCGGGCACTTCTCCGACACGTCCTTGATCGTGGAGGATGCCGACGGCGACGTGGCCGGGTTCATCATCTCCTTCGTCTCCCAGTCCCGACCGGAGACCGGCTACCTGCACCTGGTGTGGGTCAGCCCCGAACGTCGCCTCGGCGGGCTGGCCCGTGAGATGTACACGCGGGTGTTCGCGCTGCTGCGCGGTCGCGGCTGCACGCGGGTCGAGGCTGTGACCAGCCCCAGCAATGCCGCATCCCTGGTCTTCCACGAGCACCTGGGCTTCACCCCGGTCCCGGGCGGGCAGCCAGCGCCGACTGCGGGCCAGGCCGGGACAGGCAGTGACCCGAGTCAGGACCGCGTGACCCTGGAACGACCGCTGTAGCGACCTGGCCGCAGCCGAACCGTCGGGCGTTGCACCGACCGGCGGTGCGCCCGACCTCGTGCTGCTCAGCCCGGCTCGGTCTGCCGGGCCGTACCCCGTACCCGAGCGGCCAGGTCGGCGGCCGCGCGACCGATGCCCTCGGCCAGGATCTCGATGTCAGCGGCCAGGTCCCCGTCTCCGGTCACCGAGACGTTGAGCGTGCCGTCGTAGCTGAAGATCCCGGTCGTGATGGCCGTGTGCGCCGCGACCGGAATCAGCGGGTACATCGCCCGCACCCGTCGGCCCAGCAGGAACACCGGGAACTGCGGCCCGGGCACGTTGGTGGTCAGCGTGTCGAAGAACCAGGCGGGCAGCACCCGGCCGACGCTGCCCATGACCACGTCCTGCACCCCTGCGGGGACCGCCCGGTCGGCCAGGCCGAGCAGCATCGAGGCCACGACCGGCTGGCCGGTGCCCCGGCCGTGATCGAGTCCGGCCTGCACGGCGCGCAGCCGATCGACGGGGTCCGCCACCCCGATCGGCAGGTGACCCAGCAGCGCGCTGAGCTGGTTGTGCGACGTCCCGTCGCGCGGGGCGCGCAGGGACACCGGGACGAGGTTGCGCACCACCCGCCCGGCGACCGGTTCGCCGCGATGGGCGACCAGGTCGCGAAAGCCGCCGGCGACCGAGGCGAGCACCACCTCGTTCACGGTGGCCCCCAGCGCCCGACCGGTCGCCTTCACCTGCGGCAGGGGGATGTCGACCGACACCCAGACCCGACGCGGCCCCACCGGGCCGGTCAACGAACTGGGCGGGCGCGGAAGCACGTCGGCCAGCGCTGGGACCACCTGGGGCACCACCGCTCGTAGGGCACCGAGCAGCCGACCGACGTCGACTGGGGGCGCGGCCCGGGCTTCGACGGGAGGCCCGGGGGCCTCCGTCGCAGGTCTGGGACCCACCACGGCCAGCAGCGAATCGGCCATGGTCGGCCCCGAGCCGGGGGCCAGGTCGAACGCGTGGCCCAGCAGCAGGAGAGTGCCCAGCCCGTCAGCGATCGTGTGGTGGACCCGCCAGACCAGGGCCCACCGATGCCCCAACCCGTCGATGATCCAGGCATCCCAGAGCGGCTGGTCACGGGGCAGCGGTTGCTCCATCACGTGGGCCACCGCGGCATCCAGGCCCGGCCCCGAGGATGCGTCCCACCGGCGCACGTGCGCACGCAGGTCCAGCCCGGGGGCATCGACCCACGCCTGCCGGCGCACGCCCGCCCCCGGGGCAGTCAGCTCCTGGTGCAGCCGGGGCATCCGGTCCAGACGCTCGGACAGCAGGGCGAGGACCTCCTCGTCGGTGGGCACCGGCCCCTCGACCACGGCCACCGTCCCGATCGCGATGGGCGGTCCGTCGCCCTGCAACTCCAGCCACGCGAGATCGATCGCGTGCAGGCGATCAGGACCGTCGGACATGACGCAATCGTGGCGCGTCGCGCGGGCCGACGCCACAGGCAGAGGTCAGCCGGGCGGTCGGGCCGGCTCCGGTTGGCAGCGCGGGCACCAGAAGGTCCGGCGATCCATCGGGGCGGCGCCCACCCGGCCGGTGCGGATCGGCGTTCCGCACCGCGGGCACGGTCGACCGGCGCGCTCGAACACCTGCAGCTCCCGGCGCCGCACCCCACCGGGCACGGCGAGCGCGCGCAGCATCCGAGCCCGGATCCCGGCCAGCGCCTCGGCGAGGTCCGGGCCCGCAGCACTGCGAGTGCGCGGATGCAGGCGCGCGGCCCACGCCAGTTCCGCGGCCCACATGGTGCCCAGTCCGCTGACGAGGCGCTGGTCGAGCAACGCCTCCACCAGCGGTCGATCGGCTGCGGCCACCCTCCGCGCGCCGGCCACCGCATCGAAGTCGTCCGCCAGCACGTCCGGGCCGAGATGGCCGATCCACTGGCCCTCCTCGCGGGTCGGGCGGACCTCCACCATGTGCACGTGCACCCCCACGGCCTGCACGTCGGCAGTGGCCAACCAGATCCGGATCAGGTGCGCCGGCGCCCCGGGCGGTCCGATCGGGCCGGTGCGCCACCGGCCATCCATGCGCAGGTGGTGGTGCAGGGTCAGGGCGCGCCGATCGTCGACCAGCCGGGTCAGCAGGTGCTTGCCGACCGCCTGCGTGCCGAGCACCTGCATCCCGCGCAGGTCGAGCGTGGAGAACCGGGGCACCCGCAGCTCCGCGCGGGTCAGGACCGCGCCGGCCAGGGCCTCGTCGAGGCGTCGGGCGGTCCGGCGGACGGCATCCCCCTCAGGCATTGCCCCATCCTCGCCCAGGCGCCGCACACCTGCCAGCGCCACACCGGGGCGTCCGTGCGCATCGTCGGGGTCGGACACGGCATGCTGTGGCCCATGAGTCCCGAGACGAGCGGCACAGTCGATCACGAGGCACACCGGGGAGCATTCTCGTCGCGGCGGGTGTTCATCCTGGCCGCGATCGGGTCCGCGGTGGGGCTGGGCAACATCTGGCGGTTCCCGTACGTCGCCTACGAGAACGGTGGGGGCGCGTTCATCCTGCCCTACCTGATCGCGCTGCTCACCGCAGGAATCCCGTTCCTGCTGCTGGACTACGCCCTGGGCCACCGCAACCGCGGCTCCGCCCCGCTGTCCTTCGCGCGCACCGACCGGCGCACCGAGGGACTGGGCTGGTGGCAGGTGGGGATCTGCTTCATGATCGCCGTCTACTACGCCGCGGTCATCGCCTGGGCGCTGCGCTACACGTTCTTCTCCGTGAACAAGGCCTGGGGCGACGATCCCGGCGGATTCCTGTTCGACAACTTCCTGCAGGCCGGTGCCAAGGGGTCGGTCAGCACCGAGGTCGTGGTCGGGGTGGTGGTCCCGCTGGCGATCGTGTGGCTCGCGGTCCTGGCGATCATGGCCCTCGGGGTGCAGAAGGGCATCGGCGCCACGGCGGTCGTGTTCATCCCGCTGCTGGTCGTGGCGTTCGGCGCTCTCGTGGTGCGCTCCCTGTTCCTGCCCGGGGCGGCGCAGGGGCTCGACGCGCTGTTCACCCCGAACTGGGCGGCGCTGACCGAGACGTCGGTGTGGGCGGCGGCGTTCGGTCAGATCTTCTTCTCGCTGTCGGTCGGGTTCGGGATCATGATCACGTACTCGTCCTATGTCGCCCGGCGCACGGACATGACCGGATCGGCGCTGGTGGTGGGCCTGTCGAACTCCGGCTTCGAGCTGCTGGCCGGGATCGGGGTCTTCGCCGCGCTGGGCTTCATGGCCCAGGCGTCCGGCGTGGCCGTCGACGAGGTCGCCTCCGAGGGGCTGGGTCTGGCGTTCGTGGCGTTCCCCACGATCATCAACGAGGCGCCGGCCGGGGCGTTCATCGGGGTGCTGTTCTTCGGCTCGCTGGTCTTCGCGGGCCTGACCTCGCTGGTCAGCGTGATCGAGGTGGTCATCTCCGCGGTCCGGGACAAGTTCGAGCTGACCCGCCTGTCGGCGGTCATGGTGGTCGGGATCCCCGCGGCGGTGATCAGCCTGGCGTTCTTCAGCACGAAGAGTGGCGTGTGGATCCTGGACATCGTGGACCACTTCATCAATCGCTTCGGCATCCTGGCCGCCGCGGTGGCGAGCATGATCGTGCTTGCGTGGATCGTGCGGGCCATCCCCGGCCTGGCCCGGCACATGAACCGCTACGGTTCGATCCGGCTGGGCCGGTGGTGGGTCGTGCTCGTGTCGGTGGTCGCCCCGCTCGCGCTGGGCTTCGTGCTCATCGGCGAGTTCATCACGAACGTGCGCACCCCGTACGGCGACCCCGAGGACCCCTACCCCACGTGGATGCTGGGCGTGTTCGGCTGGGGTGCCGCAGTGGCGGTGATCGTCTTCGCCGTCCTGGCCTCGAGGGTCCGCTGGCGGGAGCAGACCCCGCTGACCGTCCCGGACGAACCCGCGACTCTCACCTCCGGAGGGGAGGCACAGAAATGAGCACCGGTGCGATCCTGATGATGCTGTTCGCGATGCTCGTGCTCTGGGGCGGGCTGGGCCTGGCGATCTACAACCTGACGGTGCGCAGCACGGCGCCCGAGGAGCACTACCAGCGCGACCTCTGATCCAGCGGTGGGGGTGCCGCGACTCCCACGACCCGAGTCGCGGGACTGACTCCGAACGCCGCAACGGACTGCTCGTGCGTCTTGATGCCGCCGGTTCGATGCCGCCGGTGTGGTTGCTGTGCGCAGGCACCTGCCCGCGATGGCGGCATCCCGGCGGATTCGGCTGATCCACGAGAGGATCGAGTCATGCCCAGCGCCGCCCCGCGCGGCCGGCCCCCTCGAGGCAAGGACTCCGATGAGCAACCGGACACCGGCAACCCCGCAGACGATCGCGACCGGAGTCGACCAGCCCGCGCTGGCCGGGCTGCGACGCTGGAACCTCGGCCTGACCGTGCTGCACGCCGTCCAGGCGGTGCTCGTGCTGGTGCTGGCCAGCGACTTCGCGATCACGGTCACCTCGTCGTTCCCGGCCGGCGAGCCCGGTTCGCAGGTGCCCCCGCCTGAGCCGCTCTTCGACGTGCGCGTCGGGCTGGCCATCGCGATGTTCCTGGCCCTGGCGGCGCTGGACCACCTGCTCACCGGGACGGTGCTGCGCGACCGCTACGAGAACGGGCTGCGGCACGGGATCAACCGGTTCCGGTGGGTCGAGTACTCGTTCAGCGCGACGATCATGCTCATCCTGATCGCCTTCTACAACGGGATCACCGGCATCGACGCGGTCATCGCGATCGCCGGGGCCAACGTGGCGATGATCCTGTTCGGCTGGCTTCAGGAGTCGACCAACCCGCCCGGGCGGACCCGCACCTCGCTGCTGCCGTTCTGGTTCGGCACGCTGGTGGGGCTGGCACCCTGGCTTGCCATCGGGATCAACCTGGTCGGCGCCGACGAGGTTCCCGGCTTCGTCTACGGGATCTTCGTCTCGCTGTTCGTGTTCTTCTCCAGCTTCGGTCTCAACCAGTGGTTGCAGTACAAGGGCGTGGGTCGCTGGGCGGACTACGCCTACGGCGAGAAGGTGTACCTGGTGCTCAGCCTGGTGGCCAAGACCGCGCTGGCCTGGCAGATCTTCGCCGGCTCGTTGGCGGGCTGATGTTCGGCCGACCGAGGCGCGACCCCGTCGCGCCCGGCCAGGAGTCGGTGTGGGACTACCCGCGCCCACCGGCCCTGGTCGCCAGCACCGAGCACGTCACCGTGACGCACGGCGGCGTGCTGATCGCCGACACCCGGGCTGCCTGGCGCATCCTGGAGACGGCGCACGCCCCGGCGTACTACCTGCCCGCCGCTGACGTGCGCGTCGACTGGCTGGTCGAGTCCGGGCGGTCCACCGCCTGCGAGTTCAAGGGCCGGGCCTCCTACGCCGACCTCGCCGTACCGGGCCAACCTGTCGTGCACGACGCCTGCTGGTGGTACCCGACGCCCACTGCCGCCTACGCCGAGCTGGCCGGGGCGATCTGCTTCTACCCGCAACGGGTGGACCGCTGCACGGTCGACGGCGAGGTCGTCGTCCCACTGGCGAGTGGCTTCTACGGCGACTGGCCGACCAGCCGGATTGCCGGACCGTGGAAGGGCGCCCCCGGCACGGACTGGTGGTGAGACCCACCCAGTCGAGGCCGCGAAAGATCCGTGTGGGTTCAGCGCGCTGGAGACCGCCGAACCCGCACGCATCACGGGTGAGATAGCCCTTGAAGTGGCGCCTTTGGCAGGACTAGCCTCGAAAAGCAACGGCAGGCCCTCGCCAACGCCAGCCCGGGTAGGTCTGCCGGGAGAGGCGACAACCGATGGAACCCACCCCGCGACCGACCCGCCGTCCCACGGCGACCCAACCCCCGCGCCCCCCAGGGCGCACCCCTCGCCCTACGCGCAGGCCGACCCGACCCAGCACCCGCGGCGGCCTCGTGCTGGAACTCGGCCAGGAGCAGCTCACGCTGGATCCCGGGCCCGGGCTGAACCTGGAGCTGGGCAAGGGCCACTCGTTCCGACTGCTGCGTCCCGAGGACCTCGTCGCACTGGATGTGCGGGCCCACCACATGCACGTCATCTCCGACGATGCCGGCATCGCGCTCGTCCCGAACGCCGCGGGGGCACGCCTGGAGGTCCGCTACACCTTCCAGCACGCCATCGAGGTGGCCGAGCCCGAGATGACGACCCCACCCCAGCCGCACACGATCCCGATCCAGGCCCGGGCAGCCCGGGGCAGCCGCCTGGTGTACGCCGTCGCTGCGACCGAGCGGATCGAGTACAGCGTGGCCGGCGTGCTGGCCGCGATGAGCCGGTTACCGTTGATCGTGGTGCCGCTGGCCCTGCCTCGAATGATCGTCAAGCCACTGACGACCGACCCGGACGCGGTGACAGCCGTGCTGCTGCCCGGCGGGATCCGGCTGCTGCGCACCCCGGCCGGGCTCGTCCTGGCCCCCGTCGGCCGCGAACGCGGCAGTCGCGCACTCGGTCGGGGACCTGGCCTGATCGCGTCTGCGACCGCACTGCGGACCGCTCGCGCGCTCATGGCCGACGAGCGCCCCGTGGACCTCAGCGGCCTGGAGTTCCACGTGGGCGGCGCGGCGCACGACGACCTGAGTGTCGGTGATGTGGTGTTCCGGCCCCCGATCGTGCGCCCGATCCGCCAGGACCCCCGCTCCCCGCGCGCCGACGAGACGGCCATCGAGGCCCCGTTCCGGCTGCTGCTCTCCCCGAGCGATCTGGGCGGCTTCGCCCACGCCACCACCCCGGTCGCGGTGCCGCCGGACCCCAGCCGTCCGCGGGACCCGGAGCGGATCGAGTTGTGGCACAGCCGGCTGGGCGTGCGTCGGGTGCGCCCCGACGGCGCGGTCCGCATCGACGAAACCCGCGATGCGCAGAAGATCGTGCGCGCGGTATGGGCCCGCGACCTCGACCAGCCCGCGCCCACTCCCCCAGTCGAGTTCCTCAGCGCGCTGGACCCCGAGAATCGGCAGACGCTGGTCCGACAGAGCGCGGACCCACGGATCGCCCCGCCGAAGCCGGTCGAGACCGACCGGCTCTACCTCAGCGCGCTGGGCGCCTGGCTGGAGCTGCACGGCCGGTGGGAGATCACGCCCTACGCAACGGAGCACCTGCCCAGCATCGAAGCCTGGGACCACGAGGCCACCAGCGGTCGCGACCAGTACGTCCGGGTGGTCGAGCCGTACTACCTGTTCCCGTTCGGGCACCGCGCCAACCTGACCACCATCACCGAGCGCAAGATCACCGACGAGGTCGACCCGCAGGCACGGCTCTACCAACGCAAGTTCCTCACCATCACCGAGCCGGTCCGCGGTTTCGCGGACCGCACGATGCCGTTCCTCCAGGTCCGCATCCGACCGCTGTTGACGCCCAACCTCGACTTCCAGCTCCCACCCCCACCGGGGCAACCGCCGAACGTGGCGGGGTCCGTCGGCACCCGCGGCGACGACCTGTTCTGGCCCATGGTGGACGGGGCCAAGTACGGGTTCGTCCTCGACGCCCTGGACCATGACGGCCGCCGGGTCATCGTGCGCGCCCCGCTGCTCGCGGTGGCAGCAGAACTGGGCACGCCGGCCGAGAAGACTGAGATCATCGCCGCCTACGCGCTGGACAACGCGATCCCCGCGGACGGCCAGTCGGTGGCCATGGCCCAGAGCACGCTACCCGGGGACACCGCCTTCGAGACCAGCACCCTGCGGTTCACCGGCGACCCCGGCTCACCGGGCCAGCAGACCTCGGCACCGCACCTGGTCGAGTCCGACATCGTCGTCCCGGCGATGCGACACCTGGCGCCCAGCAGCGACCCGGTGACCGTGTCCTACGCCGATGCCTACCTGACCTCGGGCTTCACCGGAAGCAATGCCTCGGCCCAGGTGCTGCTCGGGCTCAAGACAGCCACGCAGATCTCGTTCGGCGGCGGCACCGACAAGGCCGGCGGATTCGTCCAGCCCGACCTGCCGATGCGCGGGCTGTCGCGGGCGATCGGGATCGTCGGCGACGCCGGTTGGCTGGCCAACCCGCCCAGCCAGGCGGCCGCGTTCAACCCGACCGCCTTCCTCGACGGCGTGCTCCCCAAACTGTTCGGCCTGTTCGCGTTGACCGAGATCCTCGAGACGGCCGGCCTGGACCAGGCGCCCTCGTTCGTGACCGAGCAACTCGACCGGGTCGCGGCGATGGTCGCCGACCTCGACGACCTCTCCGGCGCCCTGCAGCGAGCCGTGGACCGACTCACCGACGACGCCACCGCGTTGCCCACCACAGCGCTGAAGGCCCAAGCTGCTGATGCCCGGGACCAGCTCGCGGGCGTGCACGCGGAGTACGGCGACCGGCTGACCGAACTGCACGATGCGCTGGATGAGTTGATGGCGCTCTCGGCGCCCAGCGACCTGCCGGCGGTCACCTCCGCAGTGTCCGGCTTGCTCGGCACCATGGCCGGGTTCGTCACCGAGCTGGGCACCACCGTGCGGACCGTGCCGCTCCCACCCGCGGTCAAGGCTGAGCTCGAACGGCTGGTCGGGGCGCTGGGGCCGGTCCTGGGTGCGGCGCAGACGCTGGAGGCGATCACAGACTTCGTCAACGGCCTGGACCCGGCGAACCTGGCCGTGCGCGCTACATACCAGTGGCGCCCGACGCTGCACAACTACCCCAGGCCGCCGGCCGACCCGCTGTTCTTCGTCAAGTCCGACGGCTTCGTGCTGTCGGTGCAGGCACGGGCCTCGGGCGCCGACGGGGTCGGGGTGGACGTGCTGGCCGAGTTGGAGGACTTCGGCCTGAACCTGTTCCCAGGGGCTTCGCTGCTGCGCATGGACTTCGACCGGTTGGCGTTCCGCGCCAGCACCGGGCGCAAGCCCGAGGTCGACGTCGTGTTCAACGGCATGCGGTGGCAGGGTGTGCTCGGGTTCATCGAGACCCTGAAGGAACTCGTGCCCTTCGACGGGTTCTCCGACCCGCCCTACCTCGATGTGAGCCCCGACGGGGTCACCGCCGGATTCGACCTGGCCCTGCCGAGCGTGGCTGTCGGGGTGTTCAGCCTCGAGAACATCAGTCTCGGGGCGGATCTGCGGGTCCCGTTCCTCGGCGACGCCCTCACCGTCGGGTTCAACTTCTGCACCAGGGACAAGCCGTTCCGGATGACCGTGATGTGCATCGGCGGGGGCGGGTTCGTCGCGCTGCGACTCTCGCCGCGGGGCCTGGTCGTGCTCGAGATGGCCCTCGAGGCGGGGGCCAGCCTGTCGCTGAACTTCGGGGTGGCCTCCGGGTCGGTGTCGGTGATGGTAGGGCTGTATCTGCGCCTCGAGGGCGAGGAGGGGTCGCTGACCGGGTACTTGCGGATCCGCGGCCAGGTCGACGTGCTGGGCATGATCTCGGCCTCCATCACCCTCGAGTTGGCCCTGAAGTACGAGTTCGCGACCGGGAAGATGGTCGGGCGCGCCAGCATCACCGTCGAGGTCGAGGTCCTGTTCTTCTCCACCTCGGTCCGGATCAGTTGCGAGCGCCGGCTGGCCGGCTCGAACGGCGATCCGACCTTCGCCGCAGTCCTGGGCGTCCCTGAGGACAACACCCCGATCGCCGGGGTTCCCGATGCGTGGGCCGAGTACTGCACCGCATTCGCAGGAGCGTGATCGTCATGGCAACCCAGTCCTTCCTCGTCACCGCACTTCCGCGCAGCGCCGACCCGGCGCAGGATGTGCACGTGTCGTTGTTCGTCACCCACCGGCTGACTCCGGACGGCGCGTCGGGGGTTCTCGGCGACTTCCCGGACGTCAGCAAGTGGACCGCATGGCTGGCGTCGCCGCGCACGGTGATCCGGCTCAAGGGGCGCACGGCGAGCGGGGTCGAGAAGCAGATCCAGGTGACCGCTGCCCTCGGCGCCCTGAAGCCGACGCTGTGGCCGGCGGTGTTCCCCGCTGATCTGGCGGTGCGACCCTGGCAGACCCCGGATCTCGCCGCCGCGCCGTGGCGCACGTTCCCCGCGCACCGGATGCAGCAGCACGCGGCGTTGGTGCACGCCGCGGCGATGTATGCCTCCCCGGTGGCGGCACCCACGGTGCGGGGCAACGCGCTGACCGCCCCGCTGCTCGGGATGCTCGGGTACGGCGAGTTCGTCGCGCTGCCCTACTACGGCGAAGTCCCCAGGGTGACCCCAGGCGTGGCGGCACTGCTCGAGCAGGCCGCGGAGCTGGATCCCGTCACCACGGCACGCCTGAACCACCTCGCCGGTGACGGCCTGGTCGGGCAAGGCATCGGCCCGACGGAGAACGCGACCCCCGACCAGCTCCTGAGCCTGCTGCTGGCCGACGTGCACCGGGCCCGGCGCTACTACCAGCGCCCCGAGGACGCCGACGAGTATCAGGAACGGCCCACGGTGGGCGCGACCGGCAGCCCACTGGCCCGCCCGGAGCCGGACTTCCACGCCCGGGCCGCCATGCTGGGCGATCTGCCCCCGTTGCTCCGGCAGTTGGGGTTGGTCATCGACCTGCGCATCGACGATCTGGCGGACCTGGACGGGATCGTGGCGGTGCAGGCCATGATCAAGCTGCCGCGGCTGGGCAGCCAGGTGACCGAACAACCATGGACCGCATGCGCGCGGGCGGGGCGCACCTTCTGCGCGACGTCAGCCTCCGGCGACTACGTGAACGCGCTGCTGAAGCTGGGCGACGAGGACCGGTTCCGGGTGCTCGACCTCGACCCGGATGCGACCGCCCTGAAGCTCGAGGCCTACCTGCGCACGATGCCCAGGCTGATGGCCAGCGAGACCAATCGGGATCCGGTCAACTCCGCCCCGCCCACGCTGCGGGCGACCGGGCTGGCCCTGGCCCGAGTGGATCGCGCGGAGAATCTCAAGGTCAAGCTCACCGACGCGCCCGCCCGCGACGATGCCCTCCTGGCCGGCGCCGCTGGTGACCTGCACCTCGAGGATGTCGCCCGGGGGCTCCGCCTGGAGGTGTGGGACGACGTCTCGCGGAGGTGGCACTCCCTGCACCAGCGACTGCTCGATGTCGAGGTGCAGGGGGCCGGTCAGGTGCTGATCGGGGCCCCGGACGTCGGCTTCCTTCAGGGCGCGTCGTTGACCAGTGCGGACGGGCCCGAGGGTGGCGTGCCGGGCGCGACGTACTACGCCCACGAGGTCGTGGCCGGCTGGGACGGCTGGTCCTTGGCCGCACCCCGGCCCGGGAAGACGATCATCCATCAGGACGGCGCGGAGGTGCTCCAGGACGCTCCAGATCCGGACCCCGATCCGGTGCATCCGGTCGTCGCCACCTCGCGGGTGCGGCCCGGGACGCTGCCCCGGCTGCGGTACGGACGCCGCTACGCCTTGCGCGCCTGGGCGGTGGACCTGGCGGGCAACAGCGCCCCGCACACGGTCGTCGAGCCGAAGCCGATGGGCCCCGTCCTCCCGGGGCACGGGGTGGGGCTGCCGCACGAGGTGGTGGGTGGGCCGGGCCACGGTGCGGGATCCCTGGGGCACGGGGTGGGGCC
>JBAVKQ010000170.1:0-7160 GCA_049688395.1 Candidatus Nanopelagicales bacterium | reverse complement strand
GCCGCGGCCGCGGCTCCCGCGCTGGTGGCCGGGGTGGCCGGGGTGGCCGGGGCGCTGCTGGCGGTCCGTTCGCGGGCGGTCCCCGAGTTCGTGACCGTACGTCGTGGTCGCTGACCGACATTCGCGGGCTGGGTGGCGCTGCGTGCGGCGGGCGAGGATTTCGCGGGCGGCCTGGGCGATGCAGGTGTGCCGGGGGACTTGCCGGGCGCCCGTTTCGTCGGGGCCTTCGCGCCGCGTGCAGGCGCCCTGGGCGCCTTCGTGGCCGGGGCGATCGGCCGGGCATCCGCCCCAGCGCCGCCGGTTGAGGTCGGCTTCGCGCTCGGCGGCCTGGATTGCGCTGCACTCATGGACCAACGGTACGCGGTGCCGGTCAGGTCCCAGGAATCCGCAGACCCGCACCGGGCGCGATTTCCGGTACATTCGTCGCCACTGTGGGCGACCTGGGCGCAACCTTCGGCATCATCCTGATCTTCACCCTGATCGGGGGGTTCTTCGCAGCCTCGGAGACCGCGCTGGTCTCATTGCGCGACAGTCAGGTGGGCCGGCTCGAGGAGTCCGAACCCCGGCGGGGTGCGCGGCTGCGATCGCTGCTGGACACCCCCAACCGGTTCCTGGCCGCCGTGCAGGTCGGCGTCACCCTGGCCGGGTTCATCTCCGCGGCGTTCGGCGCCAGCCGGATCGCACCGGTGGCCGCCGACGCCCTCGCCGCGGTGAGCGTGCCCCGCCAACTCGCGGACTCGGTGGCGTTCGTCGGGGCCACTTTGCTGATCGTCTTCATCTCCCTGGTCTTCGGCGAACTGGTGCCCAAGCGCCTGGCCCTGGCCCGATCTGAGTCCATCGCCCTGGCGGTGGCCGCCCCGATCGATGTCCTCGCCCGCCTGTTCCGGCCCTTCATCTGGCTGCTGTCGGTGTCGACCAACGGGGTCGTCCGGCTGCTCGGCCTGGATCCCACCTCCGGTCGGGAGGCGATCACCGGTGAGGAGCTGCGCGGGATGGTGGCCTCGCACGCCGAGCTGACCCAGGAGGAGCGCGAACTCATCGACGACGTGTTCGAGGCCGGCGACACCGAGCTGCGCGAGGTGATGATCCCGCGCACGGAGGTGGCGTTCCTGGCCGCCTCGATGCCCGCGTTCCGGGCGGCCGCGCAGGTCGCGCGGATGCCGCACTCGCGCTATCCCGTGATCGGCGACTCCCCGGACGACGTCCTCGGGTTCGTGCACGTCCGCGACATCCTGGCCCCCGCGATGGCCAGTCGGTCGGTGCGCCTCGAGGACCTGGCCCGGGACGTCGCCTTCTTCCCGGGCAGCAAGCAGGTGATCCCCGCCCTGGCCGAGATGCGCCGCAGCGGCCACCACCTGGCAGTCGTGGCCGACGAGTACGGCGGCACCGCGGGCATCGTCACCCTGGAGGACCTCGTCGAGGAGCTCGTCGGCGACATCCACGACGAGTACGACCAGGACGCCCGGGTGCGGCACGTGCAGCGTGCCGGGGCCTCCTTCACCGTTGACGGCCTGTTGAACCTCGAGGACTTCGAGGAGGAGTTCGGGATCGTGCTGCCCGACGGTCCCTACGAGACGGTGGCCGGGTGGTTCGTCGCCCAGCTCGGACACCTGCCGGCCCTGGGCGACCAGGTGCCGGGCTCCGGCGCGCAGTTCGAGGTCCTCGAGCTCGACGGGCGGCGGGTCGCTCGGCTGCGAGTCGTGCCGGCCCGCACAGCCGCCCAGGCGGACGTGTCGGCCGACGGGACAGCGTCCGCGGGGGCCGAGCCGCCGGCGTGACCGGCCGCTGCGGATCTTTGCGACAATGACAACCATGTCCGATCGCCCCCGTGTGCTCTCCGGGATCCAGCCGACCGCTGACTCCTTCCACATCGGCAACTACCTGGGGGCACTGCGCACCTGGGTCGGCCTGCAGGACGTCAACGAGTGCTTCTTCTTCGTCGCCGACCTGCACGCGATCACCATGGGCCACGACCCGGCCGACCTGCACCGGCGCACGCGCAGCGCCTTCGCCCAGCTCCTCGCGCTGGGCATCGACCCGCGGCCCTCGACGGTGTTCGTGCAGAGCCACGTGCCCGAGCACGTGCAGCTGCAGTGGGTGCTGGCCTGCCAGACCGGGATGGGCGAGGCCAGCCGGATGACCCAGTTCAAGGACAAGTCGGCCAAGATCGGCAAGGACCGCACCACGGTGGGCCTGTTCACCTACCCGATCCTGCAGGCCGCCGACATCCTGCTCTACCGTCCCGACCGGGTTCCCGTGGGCGAGGATCAGCGGCAGCACCTCGAGCTCAGCCGGGACCTGGCCACCAGGGTCAACACCAGGTTCGGTCCGACCCTCACGCTGCCCCAGCCGCTGATCGTCAAGGACACCGCCAAGATCGTGGACCTGGCCGATCCGAGTTCGAAGATGAGCAAGTCCGCCCCCGCAGGGTGCGTGTTCCTGCTCGATCCGCCCAAGCAGACCGAGAAGAAGATCAAGTCCGCGGTCACCGACTCACAGACCGAGGTGCGCTTCGACCCGGTGAACAAGCCTGGCGTGTCCAACCTGCTGACGATCCTGGCCACCTTCACCGACCGAACCGTGGCCGCGGTGGAGCCCGATTTCGCGGGCCGGATGTACGGCGAGCTGAAGAAGGAGACCGCCGCAGCTGTGCTCGACTTCGTCGTGCCGTTCCAGGCCCGGGTCGCCGAGCTGCTCGAGGACCCCGCCGAACTCGACCGGCAGCTGGCCTCGGGCGCGGCGCGTGCCCGCGAGGTGGCCGGGGCGACATTGGCCGACGTGTATCGGAACCTGGGGTTCGTGACCGCCGGATGAGCACCGCATGAGCCCGCGATGAGCCCGCGATGAGCCAGCCAACCAGCCCGGCCCCGCTGGGCGCCCCACCCCCGGGCGTTGCCGACGTGCTGGCCGGCGACCAGCCGAGCTGGCCGATCACCATCGGCGTCGCGCTGCCCATCCCGGAGCCCTTCCTCAGCGAGCTCGGTGCCTATCGGGAGCGCTTCGGCGACCCCCTGGCCCATGCGATCGTCGCGCACATCACGCTGGTGCCGCCCACCCCGGTGTCCGACGCGGAGCACCTCGCCGCGATCCTCGCGCACCTGAGCGCCCAGGCCGGGCAGCTGGAGCCCTTCGAGCTGGTCCTGGAGGGTACGGGCACGTTCCGGCCGGTCTCCCAGGTGGTCTTCGTCCCGATCGTGGTGGGGGCGGAGGAGGTCCGCACCGCTGAGGCGCGGATCCGCCGCGGCCCGCTGGACCGGACCCTGAACTTCCCCTACCACCCGCACGTGACGGTTGCCCACGACCTGGACCAGGCCTGGTTGGACCAGGCGGAGAAAGTCCTGGCCGGCTATCGCGCGGCCTTCGACGTGGACCGCCTGGGGCTGTTCGTCCAGGGCGCGAATGGGATGTGGCGCCAGGCGGTCGAGGTGCCGTTCGGTCCACCGGCCCGCGATCCGCGGCGGTACTCCAGCCACCCGGTCACCATCGAGGTGCTCGACCCGGCGCGCTTCGGCGCGCTGTGCGATCGGCTCGGCATGCTGCTGGCCGACGCGGTCGGCACTGGTGCGGGGGTCAACTTCCTGCTGCCGTTCTCCGCCGAGGACGGGGGCGCCTGGTGGCGGGCCCAGACCGACGAGGTGGCCCAGGGCCAGCGGATCGTGCTGATCGCGCGCGACGGCGACGAGGTCGTCGGCACGATCTCCATGAGCCCGGCCCAGGCGCAGAACCAGCCGCACCGGGTCGAGTTCAGCAAGTTGATCGTGCACTCCGCTGATCGGCGGCGCGGGGTGGCCACCCGGCTGCTGGCCGCGGCCGAGTCGCAGGCTCGTGCGCGGGGCTTCACCCTGATCACGCTGGACTGCGTGGCCGGCGGCCCGGAGGAGGAGTTCTACCGCGGGCTGGGCTACGTTGCGGTCGGCACGATCCCCGGGTACGCGCTGGCGCCCACCGGCGAGCCCGAGGCCGCCACCTTCCTCTACCTCGCGCTGCGCTAGATCCCGGCACGGGGATCGGCCGGCGGGTTGCCGCCGAACATGCCGGGAGGCGGTTCCGGCGAGCCCGGCGCATCGGCGTCGCGGTAGGGCCGGGCGCCGGCGACGAACTGCGCCAGTGCCGGTCCGTGCACGAGACGCGCCGGCCAGGGGTCACTGGCACACCGCCGGGTCAGGACCGCGATGTCCAGCGCGGGCGCGGAGGCGGGCTGGCCGACCACGATCAGGTTCCCGAACCGCCGACCGCGCAGGGTACTGGGTTCGGCGGCGACCGCGACGCGATCGAAGGTGGCTGCGACTCCGGCGACGTAGCGTCGTGCATAGGCCAGGGATGCCTCGTCGGCGATGTTGGCCACCAGCGTCCCGGTGGGTCCCACGACGCGGTGCGCGTGGCCGAACGCCTCGATCGAGGTGAGGTTCCCCGGGGTCCGGGCGCTGGCGAACACGTCGAGGACGAGCAGGTCGGCGCCGGCGTCAGGCAGCGACTCCAGGGCGGTGCGGGCATCCGCGGTGCGTACCCGGATCTGGTGCGTGCGGGGCCACGGCAGCGCGCTGCGGACCAGTTCCACGAGGGCGGCGTCGCGCTCGATGACCAGGTTCCGGCTGCGCGGCCGGGTGGCGCTGAGGTAGCGGGCCAGCGTCATCGCGCCACCGCCGAGGTGCACCGCGCGCACCGGCCCGGCCGGTAGCAGGTCGATCACATGGCCGATCCGGCGCATGTACTCGAAGACCAGTCGGTCGGGATGGGCCAGGTCCACGTGCGACTGCTGGGTGCCGTCCACCAGCAGGATCCAGCCGTCGCGCAGGTCCCCGTCGGGCAGCAGCTCGGCCGTCCCGGAGTCGACCGGGTGCCGCGAGGTACCACGCAGCGCCCGTCGTCCCATGCCGGCCATTGTCCACCGCGAGCCGGTCGGCGGCCGGGTGGTGACCAGTGGCCAGTGGGTGCCGAGCGTGGGAATATCGAGGGCGACGGGTATCGTTGATATACCTACCGGGGTATACGACGCCCCTGACAACTACCCCCGAACGCAAGGGAAATCCACGATGGCAACCATGACCCTGACCTCCACGGACTTCGAATCCACCGTCCTGGACAACGACATCGTCCTGGTCGACTTCTGGGCCGCATGGTGCGGCCCGTGCCGCAACTTCGCCCCCGTCTACGAGTCGGCCTCCGAGACGCACTCCGACGTGGTCTTCGGCAAGGTGGACACCGAGGCCGAGCAGGCCCTGGCCTCCGCGGCGCAGATCACCTCGATCCCCACCCTGATGGCCTTCCGCGAGGGCGTGCTGGTCTTCGCCCAGCCCGGCGCCCTGCCAGCCCCAGCCCTGGAGCAGGTCATCGAGGCGGTCCGTGGGCTCGACATGGAGCAGGTCCGCACCGAAATCGCCGCTCAGAAGGACGATTCGAAGTAGCGTCAGCCCTGTCCGGACCGCACCGGTTCGTACGCAGCGTCCCCACCGGCCCCCGACCGGGCCGGGACGACGCAGGACGAAGGCTCGTCACCCCTCGACCCGGTGACGAGCCTTCGTCTGTATCACCCGCTCGTGCTCCGATTCTGGGCAGATGCTCCGCCGATCGGCGGAGCATCTGCCGCGTTGTGGAGCACGAAGCGCTCGTCTGTCCGTTCGAGGCTCAGTCGCTGGACGGAGCCGCGTTCGCCGCGCCCTGGCCGCCGGGCCGACGGGCACTGCGGGCGCGGCGCCGTCGCACCCACCAGATGATCGCGGCGGCCAGCAGCAGCGGCGACCCGATCACCAGCGCTCGGCCCAGCCAGCTCCAGAACTGCGCCAGCCCCTCGGTGAACGACTCCCACCAGGACTGCGCCGGGTTCGGGTCGACGGTGCCCCGGGCGTCCTGCGGACTCATCAGCGTCAGGCTGATCCCGGACATCGACGTCTGGTTGGCCAAGTCGCGCTGCTGGGCGCGCAGCGAGTCCAGCTCGGACTGGCGTTCGGCGATCGCCGACTCGAGCTTGATCACGTCCGAGATGCCCGAGGCCTGGTCCATCAGCCCAGTCAGCCGACCCAGGGAGCTCTCGAGGGCCTTGATCCGCGCGTCCACGTCGGTGATCTGCGCACCGACGTCGTAGGCGGACTGCTGCAACTGGACCACCTCGCCGGTGGCCCGGGCCGCCTCGATCGCCTCGTCGTAGGACGTGGCCGGTACCTCGACGCTCAGCCAGATCCCGGGACCCTGTGGGTACCACGGGTATGGGTAGCTGACGCCCAGGTCGCCCCCGCTGCGCATGGCATCTGACTCGTAGGGGATCTCCCCGCCGCCCCCATCGCCCTGGCTGGTCACGGTCTCGGACATGATGCGCCCGCCCATGGACAGCACGGCGGCCACGAAGGAGTCGCGCCCGGCGGTCACGTCGTCGGTGCCCACCAGCACGCTGCCGGAGCGGACCAGGGTCTGTTCGGCCTGATCGCGGTCCGCCGCGCCCGAGGTGCTCGCCTCCTCCGCAGCGCTCCGGTCGTACCGGGCGTCCGGTGCGGGGGCTGGGATCTCCCCGCTGGCCACGGCGCCACCGGCGTCGCCGTCGGCCGCCGCCTGGTCGGCCATGCTGAGTTCCGCCGAGGTCGCCGCGGAGTCCGAGCCCGACCCGAGGCCCAGGCCCGGCAGCACCGCCGGCACGGCCAGGGCCAGGGTCGCCACACCGGCGGCCACCAGCAGCGAGCCCTGCCAGTGCCGGCGCAGGAATGCGGGCCGGGTCGGTGAGCTGACGCTTCCCGCCAGCCGCTGCGGCGGTGCGCCCGCGTCGGCCAGCACCCGATCCAGCAGCAGCGGATCAACGGTCGCGGGGTCACCCGCCTCGGGGTCGGCAGCGGCCAGCAGCGCGCGCAGCGCCTCGTCAGCGCGGTCCGGGCCGTCCTGGGTGTTCATGATTCCTCCGAGCCGGTGGCAGCGTGTGGTTCCTGGTGCGGTTCCTGGTGTGGTTGGTGGTCGTCGGCGGCTGTGGGCAGCGCGCCAGCGGCGTCCTCGACGGCGGGCCCGCTCACGCCGCGGCCGATCAGCGCGACCCGCAACCGGGTGCGTGCCCGGTGCATCCGGGTTCGGGCGGTGCCCGGCGAGCAGCCGAGGACCGCCGCGATCTCGGCGGGCTCCAGCTGCTCCCAGGCCCACAGCCGCAGCAGCTCGGCGTCGGTTTCGGCGAGGTCGTCGAGGGC
>JBAVKQ010000169.1:0-46392 GCA_049688395.1 Candidatus Nanopelagicales bacterium | reverse complement strand
CCTGTTGCGGCGGCGGCGTTGACCAGTTCGACCAGGGCGTCGGCACGCCGGGCCCCGGCGGGGGTGTGTTCGGCGGTGGAGCGCAGTTTCTCGGCCCAGGCCTCGATCGCGGCGATCACGGCTTCACCGTCCAGGCGGGGCAGGGTCCCGGAGATCAGGACACTGTCGCCGTACAGGGCGAAGGACAGGTCCCGGGACTCGTAGGCTCCGGTCTCGTCGGGGTCCGGGTCCTCGGGGGGGTGCAGCATCCGCTCGGCGGCGACCACGAATCGGGTGATCATCACCGGGGACCACTGCCCCCAGTGCGCGGCCAACTCGCTGACAACGACCGCCAACTCCGCGGCGGTGAACGCCTGCGCTTTGCGGGCCACCGCGTCGACGTGCTCGGAGGTGATCAGCCCAGCGGCCCACACCGCGGCGATCGGAGGATGCCCGGCGGCCAGGGCCCCGGCCCGGGCCAGGCGGCGGGCATGCGGCCCGGCCCAGCCCCGGGCGGCCAGCACCGCCCCGGGCCCGACCAGCGGCAGCGACCCGCTCATAGTGGCGGCGTGCATCCGGCGGGCCACCTCGTACTCCACCACCGCGAACACCCCGGCCAGGACCTCCACATCCGCGCACGGCCGGTCCCCGGCAGCCAGACCCATCGACGGCAGCCCACCAGCGGCCACCCCGGTGGCCCGGGCCCACAAGTCGGCCACCTCCGCGGACGCCTCGGGCCGGGCCCCCCACACGCGCGGGTCGATCACCCCCGGCGGGTCACACGTCGTGGTCGTCATCGGTGTTCCCCCATCCCGCGAACATCACCAAGCTTCGTACTGATGTTCGAACACTACCCCGGACCTCCGACAACGGAAGGGGACCAGCACAGCCCTGTGGACAAGCAGCCCCGGACGACTACGCCCGCTCGAAGCAGCGGGCGTCGAGGCCGCCCGGGCGAACCACACCCGCCACCGCCACCGCCACCGCCGCGGCCGGGGAACGGGAACGTGAACGGGCACCATCGCGCTGATCGAGCAATCGTGTGCAGCCCGGATCGTCACTGGCGCCAGCTCGTCCCGGGGCCACGTCGCGTCAAGGACCGGTGTCGCCCGGGAAATCACCCGCCTGGGCGTGGCTCGCTTGGGCGTCGCGGGCCTTGGCGGTGATCGTCGCTGGGGCGTCCGGGGTCGCCCCGGCCGTGGCCAGCAGCTCGACGCACCCCGGTCGGTCCTGATGGATCATCATGGCCAGCACGTCGCCGTCGCGGGCCAGGTCGAGCAGTGCCCGCAATCCGGACTCCTCGTCGGGAAGCTCCTCGACCACCTCGCGTCCACCGGCTCGAACCCCGGCGCGCTGCAGGTCGTCGATCTCGGCCTGGCTGCGTCCGCGCAGGTACTCGGACTTGGCTGCAAGGGACACGGTGTCGGCTGCCTGGGCGGCCAGCAGACCGACGTCGAAGATGCCTTGATCGGTGCGGTCCCCCGCGTTGCCGATCGAGACGTGCAGCCGCGCACCCGGCCGCCGCAAGCCGGTACCCACTCTCAGCAGGGCGGTCGTGCCGGCCTCGTTGTGGGCGAAGTCGAGTACGACCGTCGCCGTGCCGCCGTCGGAGGTGGGCACCGACCAGATGTTCATCCGGCCCGGGCTTGCGCTGCCGTCGGGGACGAAGCCGTGCAGGCCGGCGCGCACCGCTTGCGCGGGCAGGCCCACAGCCAACGCCGCGCTTGCTGCGGCCAGCGCGTTCGCCAGGTTCTCCGCCGATAGGCCGGCGATGGTCACCGGGATGTCGAGGACCGGCCCGAGGTCCACCTCCTGGGTCCAGCCCTCGACGACGACGTGGCCGGCCCGGACCGTGCTCAGCGGCGCGCCGAGCTGCCGGGCGAACGAGGCACCCTCTCCCTGCGGGTCGACCGCGAAGAACCATGGCCGCCCGGGCCCGGCCTCGTGGTACCGGCGCACCAACGGATCCTCGGCGTTCAGCACCGCCCAGCCGTCGGGACGGACCACCCGCACCACCGTCGACTTGGCCCACGCAAGATCCTCGACGGTGTCCAGGCCCTGCAACCCCAGATGGTCCGGGCTGACGTTGGTGAACACCGCGACATCCACCGCAGAGACACCCATGCCGCGCAGCATCAGCCCGCCCCGGGCCGTCTCGAGGACGGCGAATGTGACGCCGGGCTCGGTGAGCACCGCTCGTGCCCCACCTGGCCCCGACCAGTCGCCGCGGTCGATGCACTCGCCGGCCACGTAGATCCCATCGGTGCTGCTCCACCCCGGGGTCAGACCGGCTTCGGCGGCGATTCGTCCGAGCAGGCGAGTCGTGGTGGTCTTCCCATTGGTGCCCGTGACCGCGACGGTTGGGATCCTCGGGTCGATCACGTCTGGTGCGTCCCCGGGCCCGGTGGCGCGGACTGTGGCTGCGGCGGCCTCGATCCGCGACTCCAGGGGCCCTGCCGGGTCCCCGCCCAGGACCGCGGCGAGCGCCTCCCCCACTGCACGCCCGGTTCCCTCGCGCTGCCACGGGAAGATGACAACGACCGTTCGGTCGGCGCCCGGCCGGCTGACGGCTGGCCCGACCCACGCGTCCGCCGCGCGGGCGATCCGGTCGACGACATCCCGGGGGTCCAGGTCAGCGGGGATCGGCGGGCCCAGCGTGACCCGAACGGCTGGGACGGGCAGGTCCGCATTCGGTCCACGCAACACGCGCACCTCGATCAGCGACATGCGCCGAACTCTGCCACGGGCGGCGTCCGCGCCGCCCGCCCGGCGCGGACCGCCTGGAGCGGCCCTGTGTCCGGCCCGCTGACATCCAGCCCCTCCTGCCCCACGGCGTCCACGCCGTGAGCAGTGCCGAGGCAGCCCATGCATTCCCGGGCTCTGGACCACCCGCGGTCGATGACCGGTTGCGTGCCGAACTTCGCCTGTGATCCCCGGTCCTCAGGTGGCCGCGCTGCTCGACACCGCGGCGCCCCACTCGGCACCGGCGATCCCGGCTGATGCGGAGGAGACTTCCTCGGACCACACTGATTTCGCGCCCGAGTCGCCCACCCGGTAGATCCAGACCACGTTGGCCACCGCCACAAGAACGGCTGCCGTGGCGACCAGGATCCGCAGCAGCCCCCCGCGACCAGAGTGGTCCGAGCGCCGACGATCGACCAGCCACAACCCGATCCCGGCCACCATGAGCAACCCGGTGAACACGGGCATCAGGTCGCCCAGCTCCGCGTGGTCGAACCGCGGCTCACCCACCCGGCGCTCCAGCGACTCACCGGATTCCTTGGCCACGAAACTGAATAGCACCCCAGCCGCCGCCGCTGCCACCACCAGCCACCCATGCCCGCGGGAGAACCTCGGCCAGACCACCATGACGACCAATCCCAAGGCCGTCAATGGCACGAACACGACTACCGCGTGCACGATCAAGGGATGAACCGGCAACCCGTTGATGAGGTCGAAGGGCCCACCGGTCTCACCTTCTTCGAAGCGGACCAGGGCTGGGAGTGCGCTGATGACCATACCAACCTCCTCGTTTGGGGCCGCACCCTCAACTCGGCTCCTCGGAGCGTCAGTCAAGCACCGACCGGCGAGCCGCGATGACCATCCACCGTCAGGCGAATGTCAAGTCCTAGTCACACGTGTGCGGCACCGATCGGTCGGGCTCGGCCGCACCCGCGCGCTGGCACGGCACACCACCGCCCCGGTCACCAGTCCCGAGCCCGGCGGCCACCAGCGCCGGCTCTGGTGGCGATAGCCTCCAGGGGTGTCAGATGTCCCAAATCCGCCGCCGGGATCGACCCCGTACGAGCCGCCACCACCGCATCCGGGCGAGGCCCATCAGTCGGGTACCGCCACCCGCCTGAACTGGTTGCGAGCAGGTGTCCTCGGCGCCAACGATGGGATCATCTCCACGGCCGGTCTGGTCATCGGGGTCGCCGGGGCGACCACCGACCGCGGCCCGATCCTCACCGCCGGGGTCGCCGGCCTCGTCGCCGGGGCGGTGTCCATGGCCCTGGGCGAGTACGTCTCGGTCAGCAGCCAACGCGACAGCGAACGCGCGACCCTGGCCAAGGAACGCCGCGAACTCGCCGAGGACCCCGACACCGAACTCCAGGAACTGATCGGCATCTACCGGGCCAAGGGCCTGGCACCCGAGACCGCTCGGATCGTCGCGGAGGAGCTGACCGTCCACGACGCGTTCGCCGCCCACGTCGACGCCGAGCTGAACCTGGACCCCGACGACCTGACCAACCCGTGGCACGCCGCAGTCTCCTCCGCGATCGCGTTCACCCTCGGTTCGCTCCTGCCCCTGCTGGCCATCGTCCTGGCCACACCAGCGATGCGGGTCCCGCTGACATTCGCCGTGGTCATCGTCTCCCTTGCCATCACCGGTAGCGTCAGCGCGCACCTCGGCGGAGCGGGGCGCCGACGGGCCACCATCCGACTGGTCCTGGGCGGGGCCTTGGCCATGACCGTCACCTACGCCGTGGGTCAACTTCTGGGCGCTGCCGTCTGAGCTGAGCCGACCGTGGATCTGACTGGGATCGCGGCCATCCGGGACGGGGCATGCGAAACGCTGTGGCTGGGGGAATGACAGGTCTGATGGACGCGGCCTCGCGTCGGCTGATGCTCCCGGTCCGACCGGCGATACGGGCTGCGGCACTACTGTGACTCCATGTCGTGGGCACTGGAGGGTGAGGCGGCGCGGGCCGTGATGGAGGCGGACTTCCTGGCTCTGCCGCTGGCAGCAGTCAGTGCGGCCGCGATCGACGCGGCGACGAGGGAGGGCGCCGAGCACGTGGACGTGCGCGTGACCCGGACCCGCGCACGTTCGGCACCCGCCCGCGACGGTCGTGCCCTGGGGCTACGCGCCGACAGCGACACCGGGATCGGCGTGCGGGTCCTCGTCGAGGGCGTGTGGGGGTTCGCCAGCACCGACCAGATGACACCCGAGTCCGCCGCACGAGCCGCCCGCACCGCCGCACGCATGGCTCGAGTGGCCGCCCCGACCTCGCGCGCGCGGGTGACCCTCGCCCCCGAGCCTGTGCACGCCGGGGCGGTCTGGGCCAACCCGGTCGGCATCGACCCCTTCACGGTGCCTGACGCCGAGGTGCTCGAACTGCTCGAGGCGCGCAGTGCGACCCTGCTTGCCAGCCCGGACGTGCAGCACGTGGACGCCCGCTTCGATGCGGCGCGCGACCTCACGCACTACGCCGACAGTCACGGCACGCAGACCCTGCAGCAGCGCACGCGGGTCGCCGGCGGGCTGACCGTGGTGCGCGTGGACGGTAACCGGTTCGACGACATGTCCTCCTGCGCCCCGCCGGTGGCCCGCGGCTGGGAGTACCTGGTGGGCGACGGGTCCTGGGACTGGGACGCGGAGATCGACGCGCTGCCCGGCTGGTTGGCGCAGAAGGCCCTCGCGCCGACTGTCGAGCCCGGCAACTACGACTTGGTGCTCGACCCCACCAACCTGTGGCTGACGATCCACGAGAGTGTCGGCCACGCCACTGAGCTCGATCGCGCCCTGGGCTACGAAGCCAACTACGCGGGCACCAGCTTCGCCACCCTCGACCAGATCGACACCTTGACCTACGGGTCGAGCCTGATGCACGTGACCGGCGACCGGACCGCACCGCACGGGCTGGCCACGGTCGGCTACGACGACGAGGGCGTGGCCGCGCAGTCCTGGGACCTGGTCCGCGACGGCACGCTGGTGGGCTACCAGTTGGATCGTCGGATGGCCGCCGAGCATGGGTTCGGCCGCTCGAACGGCTGCGCGTACGCGGACTCCGCCGGCCACGTACCCGTCCAGAGGATGGCGAACGTGAGCCTGCAGCCGGCCGCAGATGGACCGGACGTCGCGGGCCTGATCGCCGGCGTCGAGGACGGGATCTACATCGCTGGCGACAAGTCGTGGTCCATCGATATGCAGCGATTCAACTTCCAGTTCACCGGCCAGCGGTTCTTCCGGATCCAGTCGGGGCGGATCGTCGGCCAGGTCCGCGACGTGGCCTACCAGTCCAGCACCCCGACGTTCTGGGGCTCCCTGCGCGCGCTGGGCGGACCGAGCACCTACCTGCTCGGTGGCGCGCTGAACTGCGGGAAAGCCCAACCGGGGCAGGTCGCCCCGGTCAGCCACGGCGCTCCGGCGGCGGTGTTCGAGAGCGTTCGGGTGCTCAACACGATGCAGGAGGCGAGCGCATGAGGGCCCAGGAGATCGCCGAGGCCGGCCTGGAGCTGCTCGGCGGCGACCGCGGGGCGATTCTCGTGGCCGAAACCGGGGTTGCCAACCTGCGCTGGGCGAACTCGACGCTGACCACCAACGGGATGTCCCAGGCGCGCAGCGTCACAGTCCTGGCGCACCCGTCGGTGGCCGGTGGGCTGGGTTCGGGCACCGCCTCCGGACCGGTCAGCGGCCGTGTCGACCTGCAGGAGTTGGTCGACCGCGCCCGGGCCGCCGCGCTGGGCGCCGGCGCCGACGATGATGCAGTCGACGATCCGCCCGCCGGTGTGCCCTCGCCGGACTGGGACGCCGATCCTGCCGTGACCTCCCCGGACGCCCTGACACCGGTCAGCGCCCTACTCGGCGCCGTGCTGCCCGATCGCGAGGTCGAGCACTTCGGCTACGCCGAGCACACCATGAGCAGCACCTACCTGGCGAGCACAGGTGGACTCCGCCGACGCCACGATCAACCCGCGGCGCGCTTCGAGCTCTGCGGGAAGTCGCACGGGCGGACGCGCTCGGCGTGGGCAGGTCGGGCCGGTCGGCACTTCATTGATCTCGACCTGGCCAGTGCACCCGGCGAGGTGCGGACCGGACTGGACGCCCAGGCCACGCGTATCGACATCGACCCGGGCCGCCACCGGGTGTTGCTCTCCCCCTCGGCGGCCGCCGACCTGCTGATCTACCTACTGTGGTCGGCGGGTGCGCGCGACGCGCTGGACGGGCGCAGCGCGTTCGGTGCCGGGGCGGGGCAGACGCTGGTCGGCAGGTCGCTGACCGAGCAGCTGTTCTGGCTGCGCTCGGACCCCAGCGCCCCGGGCCTGGAGTGCGCCGAGCACGTGCAGAGCACGTCGTCCTCGGCGATCAGCAGTGCGTTCGACCTCGGCCTGCAGGTCGGGGCCACCGACTGGATCGAGCACGGCACGCTGCGCTCTCTGCTCACGACGCGGCACACAGCCGCCCGGTCCGGTCTGCCGTTGACCCCGTATGTCGACAACCTGCTCGCCGGCGTCGAGGGACAGTCGGGCTCCCTGGACCAGGTGGCCACGCGGATGGGTGACGGGCTGCTGGTCACCTGCCTGTGGTACATCCGCGAGGTCGACGCGCAGCGCCTGCTGCTCACCGGACTGACCCGCGACGGCGTCTACGTGGTCCGCGACGGTGAGGTCGTGGGCGCCGCCGGGAACTTCCGGTTCAACGACTCGCCGCTGGGAATGCTCGGGCGGATCGGCGCTGCCGGGGATCCGGTGGACTGCCTGCCCCGGGAGTGGGCCGACTGGTTCACCCGCACCCGGGTGGCTCCGCTGGTCATCGACGGCTTCCACCTGTCGACGGCCAGCGAGGCCATCTGAGCTGCGGGTCGCTGCACGGGTCGCTCAGGCGCGGCTCACGCGTCCTCGAGGCGGAAGCCCACCTTCATGGACACCTGGAAGTGATCGACCTCGCCGTCGCGGACGTAGCCACGGATCTGCTCGACCTCGAACCAATCGATGTGCCGGATGGTCTGGCCAGCTCGGGCGACCCCGTTGCGGATGGCCGCATCGATGCCCTCCGGACTGGTCCCCACGATCTCGGTGAGGCGGTAGGTGCGGTTGGTCATGGTGTCTCCTAGGTCGTCGTGCGCGGTCCACCCAGTGCAGGATGCCGTATTCGGACCCCGGTCGTAGGCTTGGCGCGTGCCCAGGGATGCCGAGGTCCATCGCATCACATCGGCGCAGCCTGATCCATCGGCCGAGCTGGTCCACCGCGAGCGCCAGTACCTGATCCTCATGGGGACCCGGATGGTCGCCATCGTGGTGGCCGTGGTCGTGCCCGGAGTCTGGCGCTGGATCGCGATCGCTGCCGGGGTCCTGCTGCCCTATCTGGCCGTGGTGCTGGTCAACTCGGCGAAGGTCCGTGGTACCCCGGACGATCCGTACTACGTCCCGCCCGTGGAGAAGGTCGCGATTCCCGACACGGCGTTCGAGGGGCTGATCATCACCCCCGACCCGGACGCCTGAGGTTCCGACCGGGGGACGGACCGGGATCGCCCGGGCTCGCGCTGGTCGGTCCACCGACAGGGACCTTCGGCCCGGACTCGTCCCCGGCTGGTCTGGCAGGCTCGCGGCATGGGCCGCATCATGTCGGGGGCGGTGCAGGTGCTCGCCTGCCTCGTGCTGATCGTGGCCGGGTCGGTGGCCGGTGTCGCGGGAGCCCCCGGGCTGCGCGACGGGCTGTGGGCCGCGGGCGCGCTGCTCGGTCTGGTCGTGGCTGTGGTCGACGTGGCCCGCGCGCTGCGCGCGCGAATCGGTGGCGTGGACGTTCTGGCCGCGTTGGCGCTTCTGGGCACGCTGGCTGTCGGGGAATACCTCGCCGGCGCCCTCGTCGCGCTGATGCTGTCCAGCGGAGCCTGGCTCGAGCAGCGCGCCCAGGCGCGCGCGACCCGTGAGCTGAGCCTGCTGGCCGACCGGGCCCCCGCACACGCCCGGCGCCTCGAGGACGGGCAGATCCAGGTGATCGACGCCGATCAGGTGCGGGCCGGCGACGAACTGCTGCTTGCCACCGGCGACCTCGTGCCAGCCGACGGTCGGCTGCTCGGGGCCGGCACCTTCGACGAGTCCGCGCTGAGCGGTGAGGCGAGCCCGGTCGAACGGCCCGAGGGTGATCGGGTCCGCAGCGGGGTGCTCAGCAGCGGACCGCCGGTGCACATGCGGGCCACCGCCGCCGCCGTGGACAGCACCTACGCCGGGGTGATCCGCCTGGTGGCCGAGGCCCGGGCCGGCGCCGCCCCGTTCGTACGGCTGGCCGACAGGTTGGCGATCTGGTTCGTCCCCCTGGCCCTGCTGGTCGCCGCCGCTGCGTGGCTGCGCGCCGGCGACCCGGGCGCGGCGGTGGCGGTGCTCGTGGTGGCCACCCCCTGCCCGCTGCTGCTGGCGGTGCCGATCGCGGTGATGTCGGGCATCTCGCAGTGCGCACGCCGGGGCGTGGTCGTCAAGGGTGGGGAGGCTCTGGAGCGGCTGGCGGCCGGGCGCGTCCTGCTGCTGGACAAGACCGGGACGCTGACCGGGGGCCATCCCGTGCTCGACGCGGTGACCACGGCGCCGGGCTGGACAACCGATGATGCGCTGGCCCTGGCCGCCAGCGTCGATCAGATGTCCCCGCACGTGCTGGCGACCACGGTGGTGGCGCAGGCCCGTGCCCGCGGACTCGCGCTCCAGGTGCCCGCCGACGGCACAGAGACCGCAGGAGCCGGGATCCAGGCCACCGTGGACGGGCGCACGGTCCGGGTCGGCAGTGGCGGCTGGGTGCTGGGCGAGCAGGTGCCCGACTGGGCGCGGCGCGCCGTGCGGCGTGCCGAGTTGGACGGGTCGCTCACGGCCTTCGTATCCGTCGACGGCCGACCGGTGGCCGGGCTGCTGTTCACCGACCGGCTGCGCCCCGATGCCCCCCGGATGCTTCGCACCCTGCGTTCGGTCGGGGTGGAGCAGGTGGTGCTGGTGACCGGTGACCGCAGCGACCTCGCCGAGTCCGTGGGCCGGCTGGTCGGGGTCGACGAAGTGCATGCCGAGCAATCCCCGTCCGACAAGGTGGCGGTGGTGCGGGCCGCCGGCGCGCGGGGCCCGACGATCATGGTGGGCGACGGCATCAACGACGCCCCCGGGCTGGCCGCCGCCGATGTGGGCGTCGCGCTGGCCGCCCGCGGAGCGACCGCGTCCTCCGAGGCGGCCGACGTGGTCCTCACCGTGGACCGCATCGATGCCCTGGCCGACGCCCTGCTGCTGTCCCAGCGCGCGCTGTCGATCGCCCGGCAGGCGGCGTGGCTGGGGATGGGCCTGAGCCTGGCCGCGATGGTGGCCGCTGCCCTGGGCTACCTGCCGGCCACGGCGGGAGCCCTGCTCCAGGAAGGCATCGACGTCCTGGCGATCCTGTGGGCGCTGCGCGCAGGGATTCCGCACCGCGCGGCCAGCGTGCCGATGACCGCGGCGAGTTCGGAGCTGGTCGTTCGGATGGCCGCCGAGCACATGGCGGTCCTGCCGCTCGTCGAACGGATCCGGGAGGTGGCCGACGGCCTGGATGCCCGACCCGAGGCCGAGGGCGGGGTGGCCGAGGTCCGGGCACCCGTAGAGGCGCTGATGGCCGAGATCGACGCAGTGCTGCTGCCCCACGAGCGCGCGGAGGAGCACGAGCTGCTGCCGGCCATGGCCAGCGCCCTCGGCGGTTACGACCCCGTGGGAGCGCTGTCGCGCAGCCACGCCGAGATCGAGCTCTACGCGGCCCAGCTGCGCCGGATGCTCGAGGGCGAGGTCGCTCGAGACGACCACGTCGCCGAGCTGCGGCGCTGCCTGTACGGGCTCTACGGGGTCCTGCGCCTGCACAACGCCCAGGAGGAGGAAGGGCTGTTCGCCCTGGTCACCCACCCCTGACCGGTGCGGGGCTCGGCGTGCCGAGGCTCTGCGCAGGCCGCGCTGAGCGTCGAGGTCAGTGCACCGGACCCCAGGAGTGCAGCGTCTGGTAGTAGTTGGCGCGCTGATAGGCCTCCGGCTCGGCGGCCTTGCTCAACGACACCGACCCCTTGGCCTGGGCCACCGACTCGTAGTCGCGCTCGGTGAGCCACTCGTCGAGACCACTGACCAGATGCGCCACGTGTCCGGCCCCATGGCGCAGCAGCGCGGCGGTGGTCATGGTCGCGTCCGCGCCCGCCAGGATCAGCTTGACGACGTCCTCGGGGCTGCCCACTCCCCCGCTGGCGGCCAGGGACAGCGGCACCTGCCCGGACAGGATCCCGATCCAGGCCACCGACTGACGCACGTTGCCCGGCATGCTCAGGGTCAGCTTGGGCCGCACCGACGGGCCGTCGAGGTCGATGTCGGGCTGGTAGAGCCGGTTGAACAGCACCAGGCCATCGGCACCGGCGCCGGCGAGTCGAGTGGCCATGTTGGCCAGCGCGCTGAACCATGGGCCGATCTTGACCGCCACCGGCACCGCGACCTCGGCACGCACGGCGGCGACCAGGTCCACGACCCGGTTCTCGACCTCGATCCCCGACACCGTCGGGTCGGTGATCACGTCGTAGACGTTGAGCTCGATGGCATCGGCCCCGGAGTCGACCAGCTGGGAGGCGTAGCGCACCCAGCCGCCCTGCGTGTTGCCGTTGATGCTGGCGATCACCGGCACCCCGACCGTCGACTTCGCCCGGGTGACCAGGTCCAGGAATCGGTCCGGGCCGATCGAGTAGTCCTCGAACTCGGGCAGGAAGTCGGTGGCCTCGGCGATGATGTTCCGACCCTCGTCGAGCAGGTCGGCCACCCACCACGACTCGGACTCGATCTCCTCCTCGAACAGGCTGGGCAACACGATCGCGCCCACGCCGGCATCATCCAGGCGGCGCCACTGGTCGGGGTCGCCGGTGACCGGGCCGGGTGAGGCCACGATCGGGTTGCGCAACCGCAGGCCCAGGTAGGTGCTGGTCAGGTCCACGCTCATTCGTCTGCCTCCCCATCCTCGAGCCGCCGGTCGGCGACCTCACCGGGATCCGGTTGCGGTGCCGAGCGCTGGATCCCGGCCAGCTGCTCGTAGTACTTCCAGCGCTCGGCGATATCGGCCTCGGAGCTGGCCAGCAGCTCCTTGGCACGCGCCGGGTCGGTGCGGAACAGCATCGAGAACCGGGCCTCCTTGCGCGCGAACTCCGCGAACGGGATGCTCGGGGCCTTCGAGTCCAGGTGGAACGGGGTGACGTCGGCGGCCTCGGTGGGCCGGTAGCGGTAGAGCGGCCAGTGCCCGGAGTTGACCGCGAGCTTCTGGTGGTTCATCGAGTCGGTCATGTCGAATCCGTGCGCGATGCAGGTCGAGTAGGCGATGACCAGAGAGGGCCCGGGGTGCGCCTCGGCCTCGGCCAGGGCCTTGACGGTCTGCACCTCGCTGGCACCCAGCGCGATCTGGGCCACGTACACGTCGCCGTAGGCCATCGCCTCCAGCCCGAGGTCCTTCTTGTGCAGGCCCTTGCCGGCCGCCGCGAACTTCGCCACCGCACCGCGCGGGGTGGCCTTGGACGCCTGCCCGCCGGTGTTGGAGTAGACCTCGGTGTCCATCACCAGGATGTTGACGTCCCGGCCCGAGGCGAGCACGTGGTCCAGACCTCCGTAGCCGATGTCGTAGGCCCACCCGTCGCCGCCGACGATCCAGAACGTCCGGCGCACCAGCGCACTGGACAGGTCGATCAGCGCCGCCGCTCGGGGGTCCTCGGGAGCCAGCGCGGCCAGGCGCTCGACCAACTCGGCGACCACCGCCCGCTGCGCGCGGATGCCGGCGTCGTCGCCGGCCGTGTACCCGCCGGCCACCCGGCCGGTGAGCTCCAGGCCCAGCTCCGGCTCGAGCTCTGCGAGCAGGGTCAGGGCCGTGGTCTGTTGGCGCTCGTAGGCCAGGCGCATCCCGAGGCCGAACTCGGCGTTGTCCTCGAACAGCGAGTTCGACCATGCCGGGCCGCGCCCGTCGGCGTTGACCGTGTAGGGCGTGGTGGGCAGGTTGCCGCCGTAGATCGAGGAGCACCCCGTCGCGTTGGCGACCAGCAGCCGGTCGCCGAACAGCTGGGTGATCAGCTTCAGGTAGGGCGTCTCGCCGCAGCCGGCGCATGCCCCGGAGAACTCCATCAGGGGCTGGCGCAGCTGGGAGGTCTTGACCGTGTCCGGCGACCAGGCTGCGTTGTCCGCGGGGGTCAGGGCCAGGAAGGTGTCGAACCGCTCGCGCTCCACCTCGAGGTGCGCGCCGATCGGGCGCATGTTGATCGCCTTGTGCCGGACCTCGGACTTGTCGAACGCCGGGCACTGGTTGACGCAGACCCCGCAGCCGGTGCAGTCGTCGGGGGCCACCTGGATGGTCAGCGCCAGGCCGGGGCGCTCGCGGTTGCGGTACCCCTTGGCCGGCAGGTCGGCGGCATCTGGGTTCTCGTCGGGGTCATACACGCTCATCCGGATCGCGGCGTGCGGGCAGACGATCGCGCACTTGCCGCAGTCGATGCACAGGCTCGGGTCCCAGATCGGGATCTTCGTGGCGATCGTGCGCTTCTCGTAGGCGGCCGTTCCCGTGGGGAAGGAGCCGTCGACGGGCAGCGCGCTGACCGGCAGCAGGTCGCCCTCGCCGGCCAACATCCGGGCGGTCACCCGCTCGACGAACTCGGGCGCGCCGGCGGGCACCGGTGGGCGCAGGCGATGGACCGAGGTGACGTCCGTGGGGTTGGGTACCCGGTGCAGGCTGTCGGTGGCCGCCGATATCGCGGCCAGGTTGCGCTCGACGACGACCGAGCCGCGCTTGCCGTAGGACTTGCGCACCGCCTCGGTCAGCCGCGGCATGGCCTCATCGAGGGGAAGCACCCCGGAGATCGCGAAGAAGCAGGCCTGCATCACGGTGTTGATCCGGCCGCCGATGCCGGCGGCTCGGGCCACGGCCGTGGCGTCCACGACCCACAGCTCGAGCTCCTTGGCCAGCACCTGGCGCTGGACCTCCATGGGCAGGTGGTCCCACACCTCGTCGGCCGGGTGCGGGGAGTTGATCAGCACCCGGGCGGCGTGCCCTGCGACGCCCAGGACGTTCTGGCGTTCGAGCAGGCCCCACTGATGGACGCCGACGAACGTGGCCTCGGCGATCAGGTAGGTGCTCGTGATCGGTTCCTCGTCGAAGCGCAGGTGGCTGACCGTCACCGAGCCGGACTTCTTCGAGTCGTAGACGAAGTAGGCCTGCACCTGCAGGTCAGTGGCCCCGCCGACGATCAGGGCCGTGTTCTTGTTGGCGCCCACCGTGCCGTCGGAGCCCAGGCCGTAGAAGACGGCCCGCACCCGGGCGGTGTCCTGCGGGAAGTCGATCGGCACCTCCAGCGAGTTGCCGGTCACGTCGTCGACGATGCCGACGACCGATTGGCGCAGCGGCGTGGCCTCGGTGGCCTCGAGGAAGATGGCCGCGGCCATCGCGGGCGTGAACTCCTTGCTGGACAGGCCGTAGCGCACGCCGATCGTGCGCGGCGGGCCTTCGGTGAAGCGCGCGGCGGCGCGGGGGTCGGTCATCGCCGCGAGCACGTCGAGGTGCAGCGGGTCGGCGGGGGCTCCGGGCTCCTTGGTCCGGTCGGCCACCGCGAGCGTGCGGACAGTCGCGGGCAGTGCGGCCAGCAGCTCCGCGACCGGGAACGGCCGGTACAACCGGACCACCAGCATCCCGACCTTCTCACCGCGAGCGACCAGGGTGCGCACGGCCTCCCCGGCAGCGCCGGCGCCCGAGCCCATCAGGACCAGGACCCGCTCGGCCTCGGGATGCCCGACGTAGTCGACCAGCCCGTACCGCCGACCGGTGGCCTGGGCCACCCTGTCGAAGGTCGCCGCGACGACGTCGGGCACCGCGTCGTAGAACGGGTTGGCCGCCTCGCGGGCCTGGAAGAACACGTCGGGGTTCTGCGCGGTGCCGCGCAGGACCGGACGGTCGGGGTCCAGGCCGCGCAGCCGGTGGGCGGCCAGGTCGCGCGGATCGATCAGGCCGCGCAGCGTGGCCTCCTCGATCAGGTCGATGGTGGCCAGCTCGTGGCTGGTGCGGAAGCCGTCGAAGAAGTGCAGGAACGGCACCCGGCTGGCCAGCGTCGCCGCGTGCGCGACCGCGGCGAAGTCGGCAGCCTCCTGGACGCTGGACGCGGCCAGCATCGCGAACCCGGTCTGCCGGCAGGCCATCACGTCGGAGTGGTCGCCGAAGATGCTCAGGGCGTGCGTGGCCAGGGTGCGGGCCGCCACGTGGATCACCGTGGGGGTCAGCTCACCGGCGATCTTGTACATGTTCGGGATCATCAGCAGCAGGCCCTGCGAGGCGGTGAACGTCGTGCCCAGCGCACCGCGGGTGACCGCCCCGTGCAAGGCGCCGGCCGCACCCGCCTCGCTCTGCAGCGAGGTGACCTCGGGGATCGTCCCCCACAGGTTGGCTCGCTGTCGGGCGCTCCAGGTGTCGGCGTGCTCGGCCATCGGTGAGGCGGGGGTGATCGGGTAGATCGGGATGACCTCGCTGAGCAGGTGTGCCACGCGGGCAACCGCCTCGTTGGCATCCATCACGGCGCGGGTCGGCTGCGGCATGGGGTCATCCCATCACGCGCAGGGGTCTCATCAGTGGGCCATAGGTCCCCCCGCGGGAGGGGGCCGGCTCAGTCGAGGGCGGCCAGCGCGGCGGCGAACAGGTCGCGGGACTCCTCGAGCAGCATCACCATGGTCCGCGAGCCGCCGACGGTGGTGATGAAGTTCGAGTCCCCGGGCCAGCGCGGCACGATGTGCTGGTGCAGGTGCCCGGAGATGCCGGCCCCGGCAGCCCGGCCCTGGTTGAGGCCGATGTTGAAGCCCGCGGGATTGCTCACCGACCGGATCGCGCGCATCATCCGTGCCTGGAACCAGGCCAGCTCGCTGGTCTCGCCCGAGGTCAGGTCCGTGTAGTCCGCGACGTGCCGGTGGGGGCAGATCAGCACGTGGCCCGGGTTGTAGGGGAACAGGTTCATCACGACGAAGGTGTGTTCGCCGCGCACGACGATCAGCGACTCCTCGGAGTCGTCGGTGCGGCAGAACGGGCACTGCGGGCCCGCCTCGGTATCGCTGGGCCGGCTCTCGCCCTTGATGTAGGCGATCCGGTGCGGCGTCCACAGCAGGTCCCACGCTTCGCTGCCCACGGCTGCCCCTCCTCAGACCTGTCGATGCTCCGCGATGGTGGCGACCACCTCGGCCACCGCCTCGGCGATCGGCACGCCGTTGCGCTGCTCGCCGGAGCGATACCGGAAGCTGACCGCGCCGGCGGCCATGTCCTCGTCGCCGGCGATCAGCATGAAGGGCACCTTCTGCTTCTGCGCGGTGCGGATCTTCTTCTGCATCCGGTCGTCGCTGGAGTCGACCTCGACCCGCACACCGGCCGCGCGCAGGAGCGCGGCCACCCCGTCGAGGTAGTCGACATGGCGCTCGGTGATCGGGATGCCGACCACCTGCACGGGGGCCAGCCAGGGCGGGAACGCCCCTGCGTAGTGCTCGGTGAGCACGCCCATGAACCGCTCGACCGAGCCGAACAGGGCCCGATGGATCATCACCGGGCGCTGGCGCGTGCCGTCGGCGGCCTGGTACTCCAGTTCGAAGCGCTCGGGCAGGTTGAAGTCCAGCTGGATGGTCGACATCTGCCAGGTGCGCCCGATCGCGTCGCGGGTCTGCACCGAGATCTTGGGCCCGTAGAACGCCGCTCCCCCGGGGTCGGGCACCAGGGTCAGCCCGGAGGCCTGCGCGACCTCGGCCAAGGTATCGGTGGCCTCCTGCCACAGGGCGTCCTCGCCGACGAACTTGTCCGGGTTCTTCGTCGACAGCTCCAGGTAGAAGTCGTCCAGGCCGTAGTCGGCGAGCAGGTCCAGGACGAACTGCAGCAGCGAGCTCAGTTCGGCGCGCATCTGGTCGGTGGTGCAGTAGATGTGCGCGTCGTCCTGGGTCATGCCACGCACCCGGGTCAGGCCGTGCACCACGCCGGACTTCTCGTAGCGGTACACCGAGCCGAACTCGAACATGCGCAGCGGCAGCTCGCGGTAGGAGCGCCCCCGGGAGCGGAAGATCAGGTTGTGGAACGGGCAGTTCATCGGCTTGAGGTAGTAGTTGGCGCCGGCCCGGCGGATGTTGCCCTGCGCATCGGTCTCGGAATCGATGTGCATCGGGGGGTACATGCCCTCGGCGTACCACTCGAGGTGCCCAGAGGTCTGGAAGAGGGCTTCCTTGGTGATGTGCGGGGTGTAGACGAACTCGTAGCCGGCGTCCTCGTGCTTGCGCCGCGAGTAGTCCTCCATGGTGCGCCGGATGACCCCGCCCTTGGGGTGGAACACGGGCAGCCCGGAGCCGATCTCCTCGGGGAAGCTGAACAGGTCCAGCTCCTGGCCCAGGCGGCGGTGGTCGCGCTTGGCGGCCTCCTCGAGGAACGTCAGGTGCCCGCGCAGGCCCTCCTTGTCGGGCCACGCTGTGCCGTACACGCGCTGGAGCTGCTCGTTGTCCTGGTTGCCCAGCCAGTACGCGGCCGACGAGCGCATCACCTTGAACGCGTTGGGTGCGATCAGCCGGGTGCTCGGCACATGCGGACCGCGGCACAGGTCGCCCCAGACGGTCTGCCCGGAGCGCAGGTCGACGTTGTCGTAGATCGTGAGCTCGGCGCCCCCGACCTCCATGACGTCCGCACCGCCCGTGCTGCCGATCAGCCGGCACTTGTACGGCTCGTCGGCCAGCTCGACCCGGGCCTCGGCCTCGGACACGACGCGGCGGACGAACCGCTGGCCACCGCCCTTGACGATCTCGATCATGCGCTTCTCGACACGGGCCAGGTCCTCGGGCGTGAACGGCTCGGGCATGTCGAACTCGTAGTAGAAGCCGTTCTCGATCGGCGGGCCGATCCCCAGCTTCGCGTCCGGGAACACGTCCTGAACCGCCTGGGCCAACACATGCGCGGTGGAGTGCCGCAGCACGCGCAGACCATCGGGGTCGCTGATCATGACCGGCTCCACGGTCGCGCCCGCGCGCACCGGCTGGTCGAGGTCGACCAGCTCGCCGTCGACACGGGCCACTGCCACGCCGCGCAGCCCCGGGATCAGGGCACCGAGCACGTCGGCCCACGTGCTCGCGCCGTCGAGCTCGCGAACCTGCGGCTCACCGGCGACGACGACGGTCACGTGCGCTGACATGATTCTCCTCGGTGCGACCCGGTGCCCTGCGGGCGCCCGGCGGATGCGGGATGTGCGATGCAGCGCGGGGGTGCCCGTGCTGCGGGCGTACGGGGGCAGCCTACCGAGTGCCCGAGCCGGCCCGGGACTGGCGAGCCGGCCCCGCGGACCCGCAGCGGTACCGTCGGGGCATCCATCCCCTGCGGCTCGGCGCCGCTGGCCCGTCCGGAGGTTCCCGTGCCCGTGGCTGACTCCGAGGGCCGGCCCGAGTACGTGCTGGTCGTGGCCCTGCATGCCGACACCGACGATGCGGTCGCCGACCTGCGTGACCTGAGCAGCCCCGGTCCGCTGGCCGAGGCGGTCGTGGGTGCGGGCATCCTGCGCCGGGGCACGTGGCGCTCCACGCTGACGCAGGGCAGCGGTGGGACCCTGGCCTACGGGATCGGGACAGGTGCTGCGGCCGGGGTGGTGGCCGGGGTATTCGTGTCGCGGCCGCTGGTCGGGGCGTTGGCCGGGGCCGGCGTCGGCGCGGCGGTGGGCCGGCGGCTGGCCCGTCGCGAGGTGCAGGGTCTGGTGGCCCTGCTCGCCGACGAGATCCCGGTCGGAGCCACTGCCCTGCTGGCCGTGGTCGCCGAGGAGCAGCAGCACGCGGTTCGCGCCGCGATGGCACGCGCCCTGCGGACCACGGCCCGGGTGCTGGACGAGGGCCCGCTGACCGGGTATGCGCGTGGGTTCGTACGCGGCGATCCGGCGGCCATCGAGGCGCTGGAGCGCCAAGCGGGCGGGGCACCGGGATAGCGGTCACCAGGAGCGTCGCGCTGCCACGGGCATACGCCCGGGGGTAACTTGGGTCAGCAGTCCCGGGCCGAGCCCGGTCCTGATCGACCTGACTGGCGCGTGCGCCCGAGGAGGACATGATGTCGCAGCTGACCGGCGGCGAGCTGGTGGCCAAGATGCTCAGGGCGGAGGGCGTCGAGGTCGTCTTCGGCATCATCGACGGCACGTACTTCGGCTTCTACTCCCAGCTCGAGGCCAACGGGATCCGGCTGATCGGCCCCCGTCACGAATCCTCCGCGCTGCACATGGCCGGCGCGTACGCGCGCGCCACCGGGCGCCTGGGTGTGGCGATGGCCTCCAACGGCCCGGGCGTGGCCAACGCGATCTCCGGGGTCGCGGTCGAACAGGGCGAGGGGCATCGGGTGCTGCTGATCACCTCGACGCGACGGACCGGGATCTCCTACCCGGAGCGCGGGGGCACCTACCAGTACTTCGACCAGGTCGGGGTCATCTCCGCGATGAGCAAGTCCAGCCAGGCCGCGCCGTCGGCCAACCGGATCGGGGAGATGATGCGTCGCGCGTTCCGCAAGTCCTGGAGTGGTCGCCCCGGCGTGGTGCATGTGGACATCCCCGAGAACTTGATGAACTCCAAACCGTTGATCCCCGACACCGAGGTCCGCGCGCCGCACACCTACCGCCGGGTCACCGCGCTGGCCGCCGATCCCGAACTGGTGCGCCGGGCCGCGGCCATGCTGCATGGCGCGGCGCGCCCGATGATCCACGCCGGCACCGGTGTCATCCACTCCGGGGCCAGCGCCGAGCTCACCGCGGTCGCCGAGCACCTCGGGGCGCCGGTGGTGAACTCCTGGGGCGGGCGCGGGTCGATCGTGGAGACCAATCCGCTGGCCGTGCCGATGTCCGCGCTGGACCTGGTGGCGCAGGTCCGCACCGGTGCTGACGTCGCGCTCGTGCTCGGCTCCCGGATCGGCGAGACGGACTGGTGGGGCAAGGCCCCCTACTGGGCGCCCCCCAGCCAGCTCCAGACCATCCAGGTGGACATCGACGACGCGACGCTCGGTGCCACCCGACCGATCGAACTGGCGGTCCTGGCCGACATCAAGGCTTTCCTGCGGGACTTGCTCGCTGTCCTGCAGACGATGCCCGCCGTGCGTCGGCAGTCCGACTTCTGGACCCAGGGGCGGGCGGAGAGCGCGGCCTGGTGGGCCAGCTACGGCGACAGGTCGGGGGTGCCGACCAGCGTTGCGGCCGCGTCCACCCGCGGGGTGTACCACGCCGAGCGCGGGGTGCACCCGCGCGACGTGCCGCGGATCGCCCAGGAGGTCCTGCCCGAGGACACGCTCTGGTGCTTCGACGGTGGGAACACCGCGGTGTGGAGCCACTTCTACCACGTGGTCAAGACCCCGAACCCGATCGTCACGACGTTCAAGTTCGGCATGCTCGGCGCTGGCGTGGGCCAGGCGCTCGGGCAGGCAGCCGCATTCCCGGGTCGCACCGTCTGCTGCCTGATCGGCGACGGTGCGATGGGCTTCCACAGCCAGGAGGTGGAGACCGCAGTGCGCAACAAGCTCCCGGTGATCTACATCGTGTTCAACGACAAGCAGTGGGGCATGGTCAAGATGAACCAGCAGTTCGCCCTGCGCCCGGTCAAGACATTGATGCGCAAGTCGCTGAATGCCGACGAGACCATCAACGCCGACTTGGGACCGATCGCGTGGGACGACCTCGCGCGTTCGATGGGTGGGCATGGTGAGCACGTGAGCACGGCGGCCGACCTGGCACCGGCGATCCAGCGGTGTGTGGAGTCCGGGCTGCCGTCGGTGATCCAGGTGGACGTGGACCCAGTCATGCACATGTGGGCCCCGGCACTCGCGGCCTTCAAGGACATGCACGGCGAGCCGAAGGGGTGAGCTCGTGAGGCTGCCCCTGCTCGACCTGGAATTGGACAACCCGCTGCGCAACCCGGAGGTGGACGCCGCAGGCACGCGCGTGCTGATCACCGGTGCCTCCGGAACCTTCGGACGGGCGATCACCGCCGAGCTGACCCGGCGCGGGGCGCAGGTCGTCGGCCTGGACCTGGCTCCCCGCGAGGATGACCTGGTCCCGGTGATCGCGAGTGACCTGGCCAGCGACGAGAGCGTCGCCGCAGCGGTGCCCGAGGCCATCGAACGACTCGGTGGCGGGCTGGAAATCCTGATCAACAACGCCGGCATCTCCGCACCGACGCCGGCCGAGTTCCCGCCGACCGACGCGGTCATGGCTCAGTTGCAGATCAACCTGCTGGGCACGTGGCGGGTCAGCGCAGCGTGCGTGCAGTCGTTGGTCGCCTCGCGCGGACGGGTGGTGATGGTCGCCTCGCGGATGGCCGTGATGCAGTTGCCGCTGGCCGCTGCCTACGGGGTCAGCAAGCGCGCCATGGTGGGCTACGCCGATGCGCTGCGCCTCGAGCTGCACCCATTCGTCGGGGTCAGCTGCGTCTATCCCTCGCAGGTGCGCAGCCCGATCCACGACTCGGTGAAGGCAGCCGGCCTGTCCCTGGAGGGGATGAGCGTCTACGAGTCGCTGGACGGTGTGGTCGCCGCGGTGGTGCGTGCAGCGCTGAGCGAGAAGGTCATCCGCGACGTGAGCACCACACGCCGCGGGCGGATGGAATTCCTGATGGCCCGGCACAACCCCGAGTTCGTCGATCGCAAGATCGCCAGGACCCTGGCCGAACGGGTGCGCTCCGGGGCGTTCGACCGGGCCGAACTGGCCCGCGGCGTGGTGGCCCGCCTCGGGGGGGATGGGACCTGACCCGCCAGCATTCCCGTGCGCCCTCCCCCGAGCCGCCGGCAGGACCGCGACATGCGAGAACCCCCGGCGGACCGGGGGTTCCATGGTGTGGGCGATACGGGGATCGAACCTGTGACCTCTCGCGTGTGAAGCGAGCGCTCTAACCGCTGAGCTAATCGCCCGAACGACAGAACTCTAGCAACTCACCCGGGGCCGACCAAACCGTGCGCCGGCTGGTCAGAACAGCCCGGTGAACCAGGTCGTGATCTCCTGCAGGAGGTTCATCAGCGGATCGACCGTGACCCCGTAACGGACCAGGTACCAGACCACGGCGATGCCGATCAGGACGCCGGCCACGCCTGCCAGGATCATGTTTCGTCGGCGGCGCCGGGGGTCCATCGCGGCATCCGTTGCCCGTCGGGCGGCCGACTTGACGGGGTCCAGGACGCGGTTGGCCCAGGTGAACTCCGAGGCCAGGACCACCAGACCGAGGATGAGGGTCGCCCAGCCCGGCCCCGGGATGAGGAACATGATCGCTCCCGCGGCGACCAGGGTCACGCCCACGGCGAAGACCAGGATCCGCCAGGCGGTGTCCAGCGAACGACGCGCTCGGATTCGCTCCCGGAAGGCGTGCATGCGCTCCTGGACGCTGGCTGGGGCCTTGGACGTGACCTTGCGCAGGGCCACGGTGGAGGCGTCGCGGAGATGCTCGCGCCGGGTCTCGTGACCCTGAGCTGCCTCGCCGGCGCTGGGGGCGGCGGATTCCGGCACGCCCGGTTTGCCGACCTCGGTCGGTTTTGCGGCGTTCTCGGGGTCCTGGAGTGGCACGACTCACAGACTAGTGCGCGTAGCCAACACGGGTTCTGGGTATGAAGGTGCTGTCATTGAAGTGAACTCATGAAGGTGGACACCATGCCGCGCAGTATCCCGACCGCAGTCACGGCCGAGTTGAACCTGCGCATGGTCATCGACTCCGAGCGCACCATCGAGGTTCCCTGCGAGTGGGAGTACCGCTCGGATGAGCCCTACGCCGTGCGCGCCACGTTCCGCACCGGGTCGGCGGACATCGAGTGGATGTTCGCTCGCGACCTCATCCTCGAAGGCATGCAGCGACCTTCTGGGGAGGGTGACATCGTGATCTGGCCCGAGCACCACGGCAGCGAGCCACTGATCGTGGTGGCGTTGAACTCGCCCACAGGACAGGCGGTCCTGGAATGCGATCGGGATCACTTGGAGCAGTTCATGCGCTGCACCTTCGACATCGTGGCCGTCGGTGACGAGGGCGACTGCCTGGACATCGACGCGACCATCCACCTCATCCTTGGTGGGGGTCTGCGGGAGGTCTGAGCCGCGGGCGCGCGGTGCCCCCGCTCCTGGTCAGGGATTCCAGCGCGCGGCGCTTTGCTCGGCGTAGAGCGCAGCCACCTCGGCGGTGCGCGGGGCGGGTCCAGCCTGCCATCGGGGCGCTCCGGTGCGGTCCACCACCGCCGACACGGGATGCACATCACGGGTCGAGGATGTGATGAAGATCTCCTGTGCGCTGCCGAGGTCCGCGTCGGGTATCGGGCGTTGTGTGACGTCGATCCCGGCCTCCTGGCACCACTCCACGACGAGTTCGCGAGTGATGCCGGCCAAGCAGCCGCTGGCCAGCGGCGGGGTGAGGAGTTCGTCGTCGATCACGAGGAAGATATTGGACCCGGTGCCCTCGCACACCTCGTCGCGCAGGTTGCTCAGCAGGGCTTCGCCTGCGCCCACCGATCGAGCGTGGGCCAGAGCCAGGACGTTCTCCGCGTAGGACGTGCTCTTGAGCCCCTGCACCGGGCTGCGCTCGTTTCGGGGCCACGGGCAGAGCGCCAGAACGGTGGTGGCCGGCCATGGATGTGCCGCCGAGCAGGCCACGACCAGGCTGGCTGCTCCCTCGGTGCGCTCGGAACCCAGCGGTCCCGGGCCCGACGTGTAGGTGACCCGCAACCGCCCGCCTTCGGCCAGATCCGGGTTCGCGGCGCAGACCGCGGCCAGCGCCGTTCGAACCTCGTCGGCATCGGGCGTCGGCATCCCCATCCCCACGGCGGAACGGGCCAGGCGCCGGACGTGCCGATCCAGGGCGAACGGCACGACTTCCCGGTCCGCGACGGCCGTCTTCAGGGTCTCGAACACGCCGTCGCCGACCGTGAAGCCGTGATCGAGGACCGCAACCGTTGCCTGCTCCGCGGGCATGATGCGCCCGTTGACCCAGAACCTCACGACACCTCCAGTCCGCCGGCCACCCGGAGCAGCCGGTCTGCCTTCAACTCCGTCTCGCGCCATTCTGCCCGGGGATCGCTGTCCCAGGTGATCCCCGCGCCGGTGCCGAACGCGAGGGCTCGGCCATCGGGTGACTGTTCGATCCAGAAGGTACGGATCGCCACCGCGAGCTCGGCGGTCCGGCGATCGGCATCGACCCAGCCGAAGGCTCCGCAGTAGGGCCCGCGTAGCCCGTTCTCGAGTGACCTGATGACCTCCAGGGCAGCCAACTTCGGTGCCCCGGTCACCGAGCCCGGCGGGAACGTCGCCGACAGGATCTGCGGCCAGGTCGTGCCCGGCCCAAGGACACCGGTGACCGTGGACACCAGGTGCACCAGGCCGGGGTGCGCCTCGACCTCGAGCAGCCTGGGCACACCGACCGAGCCGGCCCGGGCGACCCGGCCCAGATCGTTGCGCACGAGGTCGACGATCATGATGTTCTCGGCCTCGTCCTTGGCCAACAGGTCCTCGGAGCGCGCACCGGTGCCTTTGATGGGGCGCGACTCGATTCGCTCGCCGGTCCGGCGCAGGTAGAGCTCCGGTGATGCCGAGGCGATGTGGACGCCCTGCTCAGGCAGCCGCAGCACCCCCGAGTGCGGGGCGGGATTGCCCGCGGCCAGGAGTCGGTGCAGTGCCAGGATGTCCGCGCTCGGCCCGATCGGGCTCCGCAGCACCCGGCAGATGTTGGCCTGGTAGACCTCGCCGCGGCTGATGTGGTCACGGACCGCAGCCACGGCAGCCACATAGCCGACCTCGTCCAGGGACGAGGTCCAGTCCGCCGGCTCGGGGCCTGCCCAGGGATCGAGCGCAGCGGTGGGCAGCGGTGCGCCGCAACGCCAGCGGCCGAACCGGGCCAACGTGGCAGTCCCCTCGAAGTCGATCGCCACGGCCCAGCGGCCCGCGCCATCCAGGACGTTGGGGTCGGTGCTCACCTCACGCAGATCCGTCGCCGTCCAGCCGCCCAGGACGGCAAGTGGCTCGTCCTGTGACCACGGCATGCCGGGAGCCTAGGGCCGCCCGTTCGCTTTTGGTGGCCGTACCGGCGATGGGCTATCGTGTGCAGGTGCCCGCAGGTCGGGGACAAATGCGGACGTAGCGCAGCTGGTAGCGCATCACCTTGCCAAGGTGAGGGTCGCGGGTTCGAATCCCGTCGTCCGCTCGCAAGGGGTCCAGCGAGGCCTGCGGTGGCGTGGCCGAGAGGCGAGGCAACGGCCTGCAAAGCCGTGTACATGGGTTCAAATCCCATCGCCACCTCGCAAGATCCATGGCATGACTGGGCGATTGGCGCAGGGGCTAGCGCGCTTCCTTGACACGGAAGAGGTCACAGGTTCGATTCCTGTATCGCCCACCGCACCGGAGACCTCCACAGCGACTGTGGGGGTCTTCGTCGTCGTGGGCAGGCCAAGGCCGTTGGGCCTGTGCGCCCGGATGACCTCGCTGACTCACATGAGGTCGGTCGGCTCCAGGGCCTCGGGATGCTCGGCCACCGCCCGATCGCGATCGGCCACCGCGCAGTGCCAGCTCCAGCACAGCTGTCCGACCAGCACCAGCAGCATGGCGGTCACGGCGAACCCGAGCGTGGACACCCCCACCACCGGGGTCACCGCCACCGCGACGACGGCGTTGAACGCCAGCGTGATGAACGTGGCCCCGGACATCACCGCCCCGCGCCGTTCGGGGAACAGGTCCAGGATCATGAGTTGGAGCGTGGGATAGGACATCCCATTGCCCAAAGCGATCATCGTGAACCCGACAACCGCCCAGGGCAGGCGGTCCCCCAACGGCGTGGCGGCCAAAGCCAGGCCCACGACCCCTCCGGCCACGGCGATGGTGTAGCCGGCGCTCACGAGTCGGCGCCCCGTGATTCGCCCCGCGGACCGCCCGGAGATCCATGAGCCGAGCATCATCGCCACGATCATCGGGACGAACAGCATCCAGAAGTCCAGCTCGCCCTTGCCCAGCAGGTCGACCATGAAGATCGACGATCCGCCGATGTAGAGGAACTGGGCCGCGAAGGCCAGGGTCGCGGCCCACGCCAGCCGGTGGAACGCGGCTCGACGCGCGACCGCGCCCAGGCCGGCCAGGACCGGTGCGGGGCGCAGCGGCACCCGGTGCTCGGGCGGGTGGCTCTCGGGCAGGACCAGCAGGGTTGCGGCGATGAGCAGGACGCCGAAGAGCGCCATGAAGGCGAACACCAGCCGCCACGGACCCAGCTGCAGGACGAGCCCGCCCACGATCGGGGCGATCGCGGGACCCAGGGCGAAGATGAGCGCCACCCGGCTCATCAGCACCTGGGCCTGCTCGCCCTCGAACAGATCGCGGACCACCGTGCGGCTCACGATCGTCGCCCCACCCGCGCTGAGCCCCTGGAGCACCCGGAAGGCCAGGAGGACGGCCAGGCTGGGCGCCAGCGCGGCCCCGATCGAGGCCAGCACGTAGACCGAGATCGACCACACGATGACCGGCCGGCGGCCGACCGCGTCGGATATCGGTCCGTGGAAGATGCTCATCACCGCGAACGCACCCATGTAGGCGGTGACGACCAACTGCATCTGGGTCGTGCTCACACCCAGCTCCGCCGACATCTCGGGGAACGCCGGGAAGGGCGTGTCGATGCTGAACGGCCCGGTCATCGCCAGCATCGCCAGCACGCCGGGGATGACCAGGCGTGCGCGCCGACTGCGGGGGTCCAGGGTGGGAACAGTCACTTCGTCAGGGCTCGACCGTGTAGTTCAGCGTCATCCGACCGCCATCGACCACGACGATCTCGCCGGTGACGTAGCCGGCGGCGTCGCTGGCCAGGAACGCCACCACGTCGGCGACCTCGGAGGGTTCGCCGAACCGCTTCATCGGGGTGCGGCTGAGCACGCGTCGGCGGGCAGCCTCGTCGACCAGCACTGAGGCGGCAGCCAACTCGGTGGCGATGGTCCCGGGCGCCACGGCATTGACGCGCACGCCGCGATCGGCCAGCGCGAGGGCGAAAACCCGGGTCAGCTGGTTGATGCCACCCTTGCTGATGTTGTAGCTGGCGATGCTGGGGATCGTCAGCGTGCCGTTCACGGAACTGAGGTTCACGATGCTCCCGGTACCCGCTCCGACCATCTGCCGGGCCACCGCCTGGGCCATCAGGAAGGCGCCAGTCAGGTTCACCCTCAGCACGGCGGCGAAGTCCGCCTCGGTGACCTCGAGGATGTCGGTAGCCCGGAAGATGCCGGCGTTGTTGACCAGGATGTCGATGCGGCCGTGCTCGGCGATGACGGCCGCGACGGTGGCCTCCACCTGGCTGGAGTCCCCGACATCGCAGTGCACGTACTGCGCCCCGACCGCGTCAGCAGTGCGCGCCCCACGCTCGTCATCGATGTCGACGACCACCACCAGGGCCCCGTCGCGGGCCATCCGAACCGCGCACGCCGCACCGATCCCCTGCGCGCCCCCCGTGATGAGCGCGACGCGGCCGTCGAGGCCGAACCGGATGTCGGGGGTGCCGCGCTGTGCCTCCACGCCCGCACCCTAGTGCGAACGAGGCCGGACCCGGGGCGGCCCGGGGTCAGAGTCCCAGGCGGCGCAGCGTGCCCTTGCCTGGGATCCCGTCCGCATCCGAGCCGCTCCAGCCCTGGGCCTTCTGGAACTTCTTCACCGCGGCCTTGGTCCTCGGGCCGAAGTATCCGGTCGGCCCGGCGGGGATCGCGTAGCCGCGCTTGATCAGGGCCTGCTGCAGCTTGTAGACCAGGGTGCCGTTCTTGGGGTTCCACGAGGTCGACTTGCTGGGGGTCGTGGCCTTCGGCGCGGCCGCGGGGCTGCTCGCGGACGATCCGCTGCCGCTCACTCCCAGCCGCTTGAGGGTCGCGGCCCCGGGAATCCCATCGGCCTGCGGCCCGCTCCAGCCCTGGGCCTTCTGGAACTTCTTCACCGCTGCCTTGGTCTGGCTGCCGAAGGTCCCGGTCGGCCCCGCGGGGATCGAGTAGCCGCGCTTGATCAGGGCCTTCTGCAGGTTGGCGACCAGCCCGGCATCGCGCTTGTTCCACGTCCCGGCGGGCGTGCTAGTGACGGGGCCGGTGGACGCGGCGGGCTTCGGGGTCGCCTTGGTGACGGCGGGCTTACCTGCTGCGGTCAGCGGGACGCCCAATCTGCGCAAGGACTCCGGGCCGACCCCGCCGTCGGCCTGCGACCCGCGCCACCCCTGGGAGCGCTGGAAGGCGGCCATGGCAGCCGCGGTCTGGGCTCCGTACATTCCCGTCGCCCCGGCAGGGATCGTGAAGCCCTTCTTGATCAGGGCCTTCTGGATGATACGCACCTGGTCACTCGAGAGCGAGACGCCAGCCCCCGGCGCGCTGATCGCAGGCTGCGTGGGTGCCGAGCCGAACCAGGAGCGCGTGTCGTTCTCGGCTGTCCTGCTGGCTGTCTGGCTGTCCTCGCGCAGGTTGATATGGATGTGCGTGGTGTGCGGATCGCCGGCCTGGCGACGCGCGGTCCAGCCGTAGGTACGGCTCCAGATGCGGCCGCCGTGGATCACGTACCACACCCGCGAGTCGCCGATGACGGCGTTGAGGACCGACTGCACGTTGATGCCCGAGGCAGTGATGTCCATGGCGTGCACCGCCCCGCGGGTACCGACCCGCGGCCCGGTGGCCGTGCCGACCGGGTTGTGGCTGTTGCGGGTCCCGCTGTGCCGCAGGTCCCCGATGACCCCGTCACTGGCCCGACTGCGCCCCGGCCAGCGCGCATCGATCTCCTTGCGCAGCTTGAGCAGCGACGGCGCCGGGTACCACGAGATCAGCGCCATCGCGCTGACCGAGCCCGAGCCCTCGCGTGAATCGGCGTCGGCCAGTGGCGGCGGCGCCGCGTCGGACACCGCCGGTACGACTGCGCCCAGGATCAGTGCGAACGCCACGGATGCGCTCACCCGCCGCCCCACCCCATAGGTCATGACCATCAGATGCCCCTCCCGCATCGAACCCGTGTCGCGCTTTCCCCAGCTCGGCACGGGCAACTGCCCCGCGGCATACCGTGGCAGACACGCCGATGGGATGCAATAGCGGGGCTATTACATAACCCGGGACTATCATGCCCATTCCCTCGCCTCGGGCACTGAATGCTGCCCTGGAATCGGGCTCGAGACAGCATTCCACCGCCGAAGATCGCTCATGCGGCGGCGCTTGGATCGCATCGCTACGGTGGGCCCACGGTGGCGAAAGGGGTTGCACACATGAACGTCGCCCAATGGATCGCGGCGCTCATGCCCGTGCTCTCGGTGGCCATCCTGTTGGTCGTCCTGCGCATGCCCGCCTCCCGGGCGATGCCCCTTTCCCTGGTCATCACCATTGCCCTGGCCATGACCGCCTGGGGGGTCCCCGCGCTGCAGATATCGGCATCGGTGGTCGAGGGGCTGATCATCGCCGCGTCCGTGGTGCTGATCGTCCTGGGGGCCCTGACCTTCCTGGGAGTGATGCGCGCCAGTGGCTCGCTGTCCTTGATCCGCCTGGACGTCCTGCGGGTCACTCCCGACAGCCGAATCCAGATGCTGTTCGTCGGCTGGCTGCTGGTGTGCTTCATCGAGGGGGCGGCCGGGTTCGGGACACCGGCCACCGTTGCCGCGCCCCTGTTGATCGCGTTGGGCTTCCCGGCCATGGCCGCGGTGAGCCTGGCCCTGATGGCCGACGTCTCGGCGGTGACCTTCGGGGCGGTGGGAACGCCGATCATCGTCGGGCTGACCCAGGGCACGGGCCGTGACTGGTCCAATCCCGCGGACGCCCAGGCGATGACCGACGTGGCCCTGACTGCCGCTGCCATCGACATCCTCGCCGGGATGACCCTCCCCCTGCTGATGATGTGGTTCCTGACGCACGTGTTCGCCGCCGAGAAGGGTCGCAAGCCCTTCGTGGAGATGATCCCGCTGACGATCCTGGCCGCGCTGGCGTTCTCGGTGCCGGCGTTCCTGTGGACCTGGACCCTGGGCGTGGAGTTCGGTGGGATCCTCGGCGGCGCCACTGGCATGGTGATCCTCTACCTCGCGGTCCGCGTGGGGTTCCTGGTGCCCAAGGCGCCCTGGTCGGTGACTGATGGCTACATCGATCCCCAGGAACTGGAGCGGATGGTCAGCACGACGATGGCCGAGGCCGAGGCGGCGCACCTGTCGACCTGGCGGGTCTGGGCGCCCTACGGCCTGCTGACGGTACTGCTGCTGCTCACCCGGATCGTGGCTCCGGTCAAGGACGCGCTCAACGGGTGGACCCTGGGGCTGGCCGACACCTTCGGCACCGGGATCAACGTCGGATTCGAACCTCTGTACTCACCGGGGATCGTCTTCCTGATCGTGGCCGCGGTCACCGTGTGGCTCCACCACCTGCCGATGGACAAGGTGCGCGCCGCCGGTCGGGTGACGGGCGCCGCGGTGCTGAGCTCCGGGCTGGTCCTGATGGCCGCCGTCCCGATCGTGCGCGTGTTCCTGAACTCGGGGGTCAACTCGACCGGCCTGCAGTCCATGCCGCTGGAGCTGGCCAGCGCCGCCGCCTCGGGAGTGGGGGCGAACTGGCCTCTGGCCGCTCCCCTGGTCGGTGCGCTCGGCTCGTTCGTATCCGGCAGCGCGACGTTCAGCCACCTGATGTTCGGCGAGCTGCAGCAGTCGGTCGCGCAGTCCGTCGGGGTCAGCGAGCAGATCGTCCTGGCCCAACAGGTCGGTGGCGCCAACGCCGGAAACGTCGTCTGCGTGATGAATGTGGTGACGGTGGCCGCCGTCGGTGGCCTGCTGGGCAAGGAGGGGGCCGTGATCAGGATCACCGCGATCCCGATGCTGGTCTATGTGGTGATCTTCGCCGGGATCGGCATGCTCCTGGCCTGAGCCGCGGCGCGCCCGTTCGTGTGCGACCACACATCGGAGGTCGCGCGGATGGGATGCTGGACCCCATGCGCGCGTGGCTGCTCGACCGTCCCGGTCCCCCGGGCTCGATGCGCATGGCTGACCTGCCCAGTCCCTGGCGGGCGCCCGCGCACCACCGCCGCGAGGTGGAGGTACTGGTCGCGGTCGAGGCCGTCGGACTCAACCCGGTAGATTTCCGCACCGCCGGCAGCGGACATCCCGCTTGGAGCTACCCCTTCGTGCCGGGCCTGGATGTGGCTGGTCGGGTCGTGGCGGTGCATGCCGAGGCTGCGGCCCGTCGCGCGCAGGGCTGGCTGCTGCCCCAGCCGGGCACCCGTGTGGTGTTCCACCAGGACTTGCGCCAGGCCGGGGGGTTCGCGCAGTTCGTTGCTGTCGCCCCGGAGGCACTGGCGGTCCTCCCGCCCGCTCTGGACCCGATCGCCGCGGCCAGCCTGCCCAGCGCCGGGCTCACCGCCCTGGACGCCGTCGAGCGCCGGCTACGCCAGATCTCGGGACAGACCGTGCTCATCCACGGGGCATCCGGGGGGGTGGGCTCCTTGGCGGTGCAGCTGGCCAAGCTGTTCGGCGCCAAGGTGATCGCCACGGCACGACCGGAGAACGAGCAGGCCGCGCGGGCCCTCGGCGCGCTGTGGGTCCTGGACTACCGGGCGCCGGACTTCGCCGACCAGGTACGGGCGATCGCCCCGAACGGTGTCGACGCCCTGATCGACACGGTCTCGAGCCAGTCGGCCACGGCGGGCCTGACCCTGCTGCGCCACGCCGGACACCTCGTCAGCGTCGCGGGTCGACCAGACCTCGGCACCATTCCCGCCTTCGGCCTGGCCCCCACCGTCTCGGAGGTGGCCCTCGGCGCTGCCTATACCCACGGCGGGTTCGACGGTCGGCGCTGGTTGGCCTGGGGCCTGGACCGGTTGATGCGCCTGATCGTCGAGGGGCACCTGCACCCGCCCGACATCGAGGTCATCGCGTTCGAGGACATTCCCGAGGCCCTGGGCCGCATGTCCAGCGGCGACGTCGACGGCAAACTGGTGGCGAATCTGCGCTGGCGCTGACCACATGGTCAAGGCCGACGCGGCTGCCGATGGCGGTCTGCTCGACGCAGGCTCCTCAGGAGTTGCCGACCCAGAGCGAGGCCAGAGCCGCTCGGTGGGTCAGGACGGCCCGCACCGTCGGGAATGCGTCGGAGGCCAACTCGGCGCCAGCTCGACCTGACTGCTCGGCGTGGATCGGGCCATGGGATTCCCCATGCTCAGAGCCCGCGTGGCCTGGCCGACATCGACCCACGGACCGACCGGCCGAGCGCATGACAGAGGGGCATCGCATGACCGCATATGCCGCGCTCCGCCCGCGTCCGTCTGAGCATCCCCGATCGGCGACGCGCATCAGCTGCAAGCGATGGCCAAGAGTGCCAGGCAGGCGCGCCGATTGCCGTTGGCGAGCCTTGGGGAACAGCGATCCAATTAGAGATCGAGGACGATGCGTAAGGCTGCCTCGACGTGTCGCAGTTCGTCGAACGCCAGGTGACCCATGCTCTCGCCAAGGCGGCTGGGGTCGACTGCTGCAGTTTGCTCGACCAGTACTCGAGTCAGTCGACCGCCGATCCAGACCTCGGGTCTGAAGCTCGCCGAGCGTGCAGACGTGGACGTCGGAGCAAACAGCCAAGTCGAGAGCGGGAACTGGTCGGACTGGACGACGACCGCGTATCGGCGGCTGGCTTGTTCGTGTCCACGAGCGTCGCGAGGCGCCCGCAACCTGAAGACCTCACCACGCACGCAGGCTCTCCATGTCCCGCAGCACCTGTGCGGCCTCGGCTCGGTCCTGCTCATCGGAGGCCAGAGCTTCGGCTTCGGCGCGCAGTGCCATCCGGGCACGGTCACGGGCCGCATCAATCAACGCCGCCCGAACCGCTGTTGAGACCGGCGTGCCATCTCGAGTCAGCGCTGCGAGTGCTCGAGCCGCATCTTCATCGAGACGGAAGGTGATCGTGTCAGCCATACACGTGGATGTAACACGCTTTGTAAGACGTCACCATCCCAGTAGCGGATCGGCGTTCGTTGGCGGCGACGACTCCGCCGCGAAAGGCGGGGGCACTGGGCGAGGCCGTGGGTCGTTGGTCAGGCGACGGTGTGCAGTTCGAGGCGCAGGCCCAGGGCATGGGTGACCTTCAGGATGGTTGACCAGGTTGGGTTGCCGTCGGCAGAGAGCGCCTTGTAGAGCCCGTCGCGGCTCATGCCCACCCGCCGGGCCAGTTCGCTCATGTTCTGGGAACGGGCGATCACGCCCAGAGCACTGGGGATAGCGCTGGGATCCTCGGCAGACTCCTGCAGGGCGATCTCGAGGTAGGTCGCGACGTCGTCGAGGTCCTCGAGGTAGTCCGCGGCATCGAACCGCGCGTACTTGCCGTCCTCAGCCATGGTTCCGGCCCTCCTCGCTTCGATAGTCCTCGGCCAACTGGCAGGCCCGCTCGATGTCGCGCTGCTGTGTCGCCCTGTCGCCACCACACAGCAGCAGGATCACGCGTGGGCCGTCGTGCAGGTAGTAGACCCGGTAGCCGGACCGAACTTCAATCGAAGCTCCCAGACTCCCCGCCCTACCGGTTCGGCATCTCCGGGATTGCCCGCAGCCAACCGGTCGAGACGTTCGACGATCCGCAGCCGACCCACCCCGGTCCTTGAGCTTCCGCAGCCACAGGTCGAAGTCGTCGGTGCGGACTACGTCGACCACATGTCGACCATAACTGACACCTACCACTGCGGACAAGCCCAGAAAAGGAGTGCGACAGGCGGAGTGACGCGACTCAGAAGCGATCGTGGCGGACATCGATCGCCTGCCCGCAGTCTCCGGGCTGCCGCCGTTTGATCCGCCGCTTGTGCTGGGGACTCCGACGCTTTGAAGGGCGGGCCACTACAGCGAGAGGTGGGCTGGGCGACGCGTTCCGGTTCAGTAGGTGCAGGCCTCGACGGCCTGTGCCCAGCACACCGCTGTGAGGGCCACCCCCACAATCAGAGCGCCAGCTGCGATCACCCGCACCCCTGTCGACTCCCACCATCGAGGCCCGGCCCCGCGGGCCGGTCGTGCCGTCAACCACATCATCACTACGGGTACCAGCGAAACGAGCAGGGAGGCGATCATGACGGCTGCGCTGCGACTACTGAAGCCACCCCTCCCAACCAACAGCACGCCAAGGAGCACGTAGTCCAGCACCACCAGTCCGCACGAGGTGACCGTGATGAGGACGCGCGTCACCCTGCCTGGGATGAGGGCCGCGATCAGGTTCACGCCGCCAACCAAAATGCCGGCCGGGACCACGAGGAGTGGCAGGTATCCGAAGTCGGTGTTGCCGTGGCCCGCGAGGCAGTAGTCCCTCTCGTGCAGCGCCAGCCAGGTCACCGTCACCATGGCAGGCACCAAGAGTGCGGTAGCCCACATCCAGGCCCAACGCACACCCGCGAACTCCTGGCTCTGACCCTCGACCCCCATGCTTGCGCCCTCCCACCTGCATCGTTGCCGACCGCCTGATCCCGCACGCGGGTCGCACGACCCGTAGTGCGGATCCGGGCGGCGTCATGCCTCGAAACTGGCGCGCCACCCCGACGACAGCCTCGCGCAGGCCGCAGGGTCACGGCTGATCCAGCCTCGACGCCCAGGCTACGGCGGATCGGGTGATCCCCTCGCGGGGGACGTTCAGCACTTGCGAACCCCAGATCCCCCGCAGGACGGTGGAAATGACCACTTGGACCCGACGCTGGTTGACGTGGGCAAGGAGTGAGTGACATGGGCGGCACGCAGACTCACGAGACACTCCCGCCGCTGGGATCGCCACCCGAAGGGCGCTGGTGCCCGGACCCGCTCGGCAAGTGGCCCTTGCGATGGTGGTCTGGAACGTCGTGGACGACGTGGGCGTCCGACGGTGAGTCCACGTGCGTGAGTTCCCTGAAGGCCAGGCCCCGCCTCAGGGGGACCGACCTCGCCCACCTGGAGTTCGTCTCGGAGGTGTTCCTGCCCGAACTCGCGTCCCTGACGTCGCTGTCCGGGGAGCAGTCTGCCCGAGCCTATGGACTGGTCAGCGGACTCACCCACGAGGCCATGCTGCCCACTGCCGGTCGCCCTGCTCCGGTCCTGCGCAGAGTGCCGATGCAGCCGAGTTCCGGCCCGGGGCTCGCCGTGGCCAGGCCATCGACCCCGCAAGTGGCGGCACGTGGCGAGACCGCGACATGGTCGGCGCCGAGCGAGGTTGAACCACCCGCAACGATCACCCGGCGGGCGGCGGTTGCTCCCTCACCGGCGTCTGCGCTCGTCAAACAGCCGAGCATGATGAAACCGCAAGCACCACGCGAGCCTGGTCCGGTGGCCACGTGGCTGGACCGGACCTGGGAGTCGGTCCGTTCCGATCTTGCTGTCCATGGCCTGGCCTACCTCGGCGTCCTGCTGTTCTTCGTCGGTGCCTTCGGGCTCGTGGCGTTCGCCTTCGGTGACGTCCAGCCGGGTTTGCGGCCGGTCGCCGAGGTCGTCATCGCGGCAGTTCCCTTCCTCGCCGCCTCCCTGCTTCTGCGCCGGGGTGCCCTTGTGGTGGGGCGCGCCCTCGAGGTCGCCGGTGGGCTGCTCCTTCCCCTCATGATCGTCACCTCGTTCCTCGATGGAGTGGGGTTCCCGCCCGACGCGACCGGCCCCGTGCTGGTGACCTCACTGACGAGCGCCTGTTTGGGCCTGGCTGTCGGCTATGGGCTCTGGTCACGCAGGCACCCTCAGAGCGCACTTCGCTACTTGGTTACGCCCATGGTGTGGGTCGCCGTGGCCATGGCCTGCCTGGGCCTGGGCCGTGCGGTCCCCTCGGGCGAGGCGGTTGCCGTGCCTGGATCCGCGCAGATGGCGGCAACTCTCCTGAGCCTGGCAGGGACTGTCCTATGGGCGCGCCGACGGCCTGCGGCGCGGCTGGCGCAACCCACCTGCGTCGCCGCAGTGCCAGGGTTGTTCGTTATCGCCCTGCTCACGATTCTCACGTGGGCGCGCGAGGCTGACGCATCCGCGCTGGCCATCGGCCTGGCCGGCCTCGGTGGGCTGCTGGCTGTGGAACTGCTCGCGGGACCGGAGCCGCCAGCAGACCGGCTGCCGCAGGTCGTGGTCGCCGTTGTCGAACCCGTCTGGTGGGCCGTCGCCGTGCTCGCGCTCCTGGGCCCCCTCGACACCGCGTGGGCTTGCGCTGTGGGCGCCTTGGGCTACCTGGCGATTCTCGAACTCGCAGGGCAGGCGAAGCGGCCGGCGTGGGCTCTCGTCCTGCCCGGCCTTGCAACGCTGGCGCTGACCCTTGGCACGGGCAACCAGCCGTGGTTGACGGCCGGGGTCCTCGCGCTGGCCAGCATCTGGGCCATGATCCGCCGACGTGCGCCGTTCGCCGTACCCGGCGCGGACCTGGGTCTCGATGTGGCGGCGGCGCTACTTCCCGTGGGATCGCTCCTGGCCGTTGTCGATGCGTGGACTGTCGGCTCGGCCCTGCTTTCCGGGTCCATCGTGGTGCTCCTGGCTGCGATCGTGACACACCGCACCGACGACGGCTTCTGGCTACTGGCATGGCGCGGCTGGTTGATCCTGACGGCGATCGCGGCTGCGGCCTGGACTGCCTCGCAGTGGACGTCCGAGGCTGGCACCAGTGCGAACGAGCAGTGGACGGTCGTTGCCTCGGTATCGCTGCTTGCCGTGGCGGCGGGGATCGGACCGCTGTCCCGTGACTCCCGGCTGTGGGCTTCGAGTGCCCTCGGCGCCTGGGCTTGGGTCCTTGCCTGCCAGTTCGCTGGCGTCCCGGATGCCCTGCGAGGGCTGCTGCTGGCTTCAGTCGGGCTTGCCCTCGTGGTCACCGCGCACCTTGGCCGCACTCGCAGTTCCGCCGGAATGGGCGCCCTCGGGCTGGTGGGCTACGCGCTTGGAGTCGCCGGGCTCTATCTCGCTGGGACCAGTTGGGGCCTGGCCGCTGCCCTGGCCCTGTTCACCGCAGCCTGTGGCGTCACGGCGATCGCCGACGCCTACGGACGTTCGCCGGTCGGCAGCCTCCTGACGAGTTGGGAACCCAGCGCCGCCTACTTCGCGCCCGTGCTGATGGCACTCGGGCTGCCCGGCACAGCGGTGGCGATCCTGCACGCATCGAGCCCCGGCTCCGAGGCGCGCTGGGCACCGCTGGTGCTGTCCGTGCTCGCAATTGCGATGGCGAGCACGGTCCGCTGGGCCCGGCCCACCAGGATCGCCCAGGTCTTCGTCTGGGTCGCGTTCGCGCTGCCCCTCCTGTCGCTGGCCGCGGTTGCCGAACCGGCTGATGCGATCCCCGCGCTCGTGGGACTGGTCGCGGTGGTCGTGGTGCTGCCTGCAGGCCGCCGCTGGCGGGGCATGGTCTGGGTCGCGTGGGCTGGGATCGCGCCCCTGGCCGGGCTGCTTGCTGGCCAGGTCGTACCGTCGTTCGGCTCCGAGGCCCCCGAGTGGCAGGCAGCTATGTGCCTCTGCGTCGTGGGATCCGTACAACTGCTCGGAGCTGCGGCTGGCGACGTGCGCGACGGCCCGTGGATCCCACGTTGGCGCCCTCGGAATTCCGCCCTGACTCCCGTGGGGTTCCTCGGAGCGGCGGAGGTCGCCGTGGGTGTCGCCCTGATGCTGCCCTGGGTCCCAGACCAGCGAACCGGTTGGGTCCTTCTCACGACTGCAGCGGCGCTGCTGGCCACAGCCCTGCTGACGCAAGCAGGCCTGCTGGGCGGGATCGCGGTCCTCTTGGCCTGGATGGCGACATGGGTCGTGCTCAGCCCAAGTCCACTCCCGCCGGTGTTGGGAGTCGCGATTGCCGCCGTTCTGCTGGGAGTCGCGAACCTCGTCCATCAGCGGACGCCGGGACGCCCGTGGTGGAGCCGCTGGGACGCGCCCTTGGCCATCGTGGCCGTACCGATTGCAGGCGCCGCCGTACTGACCTCGATCGGTACAGTCGACGAGCCCATCACCAGCGTTCTGGTGGGAGTGCTGGCCATGGCTGCTGCTGTGCAACTCCGGAGGATCCCGTGGGCTGCCGGTGTCCTGAGTGTCATGGGGGTCCTGCTCGTCCTCAGTGGGACCGCGGCCGCGGGGCCCTGGTGGTTCGCAGGAGCGCTGGTGATCCTGTCGACCGGGCTGACCGGGGCAGCCGCACGTACGGATGGTCCCGCCCAACTGGCACTGCAACTGAGCGGGGCCGTGACCGCGGTGCTGGCCTGGTCGTCGATCGTGCGCGCGGCCGACTGGTCGCTGGGCACCGCTGTCGACGTGTCGGCGGTGGGGGCTGGGGTGCTGGCCCTGGGGTTGGCGGTCGGTGTGTGGAGCGGGCGGGTCGGGCGTTGGTGGGGGTTGGTCTGGGGCGGTACCGCTGCGGCAGTCGTAGTTGCCGTAGCCGCCGGCTGCTGGGCTGCGGTCGGTGAGCTTCAACCCACCGTCGCACTGGTCGTGGGACTGGCCCTGACCACCCTCGCGCTGCTCGTGGGCGCCCGGCCGCTGGAGGTCCCCTGGCTCCGGGCGGTGGGCTCCCTGGGGATCCTGGCCACCCTGCTCACCGCACTCCAGGTGTTCACCACCACCCCCACCGCGCAAGTCGTGACCCTCGTGGCCATCTCCGCGGCCTGCGGTATCGCGACCCTGCTCAGTACCGCCGACACCCGACGGACCACCATCGAGATCGGTGTCCTGACCGCCATCGCCGCCGTAGGGATCGCCCTGGTGCCCGCCTATGCCGCCAACCTGCTCGTCGTTGCCCTGGCCGTGAGCTCCCTGCAAGCCGCCTGCGTCGGATCCGCACTGCGCAACCTGAGCATCCAAGCCCTCTCCCCCCTGCTGGCCTGCGCCGCCTGGCTCGTCTTCGCCGCCGAGGCGCTCACCGGCCGGGTCCAGTGGTGGACTGCGCCGGTCGGTCTGGCCCTCCTGGTGGTCGTGGGCCTATGGCGTCGAGATCGGATCCGCCAGGGCGAGCCCCCGTCGTCGCCGGAGATGGTGGCGGTGGAGCTGGCTGGGATTGGGCTTCTCGTGGGCGCGTCACTGGTGCTCATGGTCACTGAGAGCCTCGCTCATGTGCTTCCCGCGCTGGCCCTGGGTGTCGCGATCACAGTGTGGGGCATGATCACGCAGGTCCGGCGACGCGTCCTGGCCGGCGGGGTGGTCGTCCTCGCGGCCGCCGTCCTGGTGCTTGCCGTGCCGCTGCTGCAGAATCTTCCCGATTGGGGCGGCGCCGGCATGTGGATCCTCATCGCGGGAGTGGGCATCACCGCGCTGCTCATCGCTTCGCTTATCGAGCAGGGCAGGTCCGCGACGAATGCCGCGATCGGTCGCTTCTCGGATCTGACCAAGGAGTGGGAGTGAGCACGTCGAGTCAGAAGCCAACTGCCCAAGGTCCTCGGGACCGGTTCGTGGACCTGCTTCGCGGTGGCAGTATCGTCCCGGTCGTGCTCGGGCACTGGCTGGGTGGGTGGGGAGAGTCTATGGTGGCCGGCTTGTGCCCATGACGCCGGTGTTTCGGGCGAGCGGCGCCTACGGACTTGTCGCCTTGGGGCGTGCCTCAGCCAAGTACACCGCAGGGAAGCCCGCGAGCACGAGGAGCGTGCCGGTCGCGATCACACGCACGGCCGCTGAATCCGCCGCCTCACCGAACCTCAGCGTCGGTGCTTGCCTTGTTGATGGTGCGGACGGTCGAATCTGCGAGTGTGATGGCAGGCTCGGGATCAGTGGGGTCGGTGACGTACCAGACGGCGACGAGTCCGTCAGGGGTACAGAGCCAATAGTCGCGTTCGACGATCGCCCCGACGTCGGGCTGGGGCGCCTGGCGAAAACCGCGGACGGCCGCAGCCCAGAACGGGTGGTCGAAGGGCTCGATCGCCACATCGCTCTCACCTTCAAGCCCTAGCTCGGACAACCGGCCAATCAGATAGGTCTCTTTCTCCGCTTCGCTGGCGCCGTCGCAAGTCACCTGATCGTCGTTGAGGAGCGAAATAGAGGTAATGGCCCGCCCGGCCGGTGTTTGGCGCTCCATGAGGGTGGCAAGCAGCGTCCACGGCGCCAAGTCCGAGCCGATGAAACTCTCAAAGCCTTCGGGAGGTTCCAGATCCACCAGATGGAGTTTGCCCTCACGCAACTCGGCCGACCCCCATCCCTGGGGAACGACCACCGACACAGGGCCGAGGGACTCAGCCTTCAGGGCCTCGACCGAACTTGTGCTCGCGCACCCGGCCACCAGAAGCACCATGCCGAGAGCCGCAATCGCCTTCCCCGTGGTCACCACAGCGTTTCCTCTCTCACCACCTGCGACATTAGCGTCGAACGATGGGCAAGATCAGGGTCGCAAGTCCCTGGGGACGGCATCCCAGGACATACCCAGACTCGGGGCTGCCCCGATGTAGAAGCAGGCGGGCGAGTCGCCTCGAGCACGCGAGCCCTGTGTTGCCCGGTCGAAGGGTGGAAACGGTCTGCCAAGGAGCAGGTAGGTGACGCGAGGACCTTCGACCCTCTCTGTCGCCAGGACGGGCAAAGCATGGAATTGCGGAGCCTGTCTGGCCCCGTGGCCGAGCGAGGTGAGACATCGTGCGAGTCAGCCGCGGTGCCGTGGCACTACTTGGTATCGCGCTGGTGGCAATGGGCGCGGGTTGCGGCGACGCGAGCCAGGAGCAGCCCGGGGCTGCTCCACAACCGGCCAACAGCGTGGAAGAGGCCGCTCCCGGAGGTCTTGGGACGGTTGACTGGCCAGATGACTCCGAAGGAGCGACGGCACTGTTGGCCAAGCTGCCCGCCGGACTCGAAGGGTCACTGAGACTCGACATCACGGATATGTCCGAGTATGAATCGCAGAGTGACGCTGAGTCCTACTCGGCCCTCTACCGCGACCCCGATGAAGAGCTCGACGAGTCTTCGCAATTCGTGATGATGTTCTTCGGTGACTCCGACTTGTCCTACCCGGATGACGCATCCGGGAGTCGACCTGCCGAGGTGGCAGGCATGGTCATGGGGGCTTCGGGTGTGGGAGGTTGCGTCGGACTTCACCACTCAACGGTCTTCGCCGAGGTCTGCGACCCCGCGATGACTGCCGAACCGACAGCCGGATCGCCGGCTTTCGTCACGGCTATGGAGGAACTCCAGGCGACTCCAGACCCTGGTGGACTGCTCTTCATCGAGTTCATCGGCGGGCCGGTCGACGAGGACGGCGCCATGGCCCAACTGCACGGCATCATCTGGTCAGACAGCCAGTGGAGCTACAACGTGACCGCCACGAATCCGGAACTCCGCACGGAGGTCGTCGCAGCGCTGGTTTCCGCAGCACGGCAGGCGTGACTGACCGGACCCTGACTCGGCGACCTTCACCCTTTCGGATGACAGTCAGAGGCGGCCAGAAGGCAGCGCCGCTCACCGGGACGGGCCGCAGTGACGCGCGTTCGTAGCGCCCGGTATCGTCGCAGGGCTCGCCGTGTGAGGGCAGTTCCCGGATAGGCTGAATGCTGGAGGGATGTCGCGGCACGGTGAGGGAGCGCCACTGCCCTGCATGGTTGGCTTGGCAGTTGGTGTTGAGGCTGTCGCTCGCTGGCGCCTCCCGCCTAGATCACGCCCGCCAATGGCCAGAGCATCAGTGTGAATATGCCCAGCAGGAGGAAGTTGATCGCCAACACACCGGCAACGACGCGGCCCGGTATCCACAGATACTTCCCGCGTGCTCCCAGGAACCCGAGCACAACAATCAGTGGCAGTGACGCGTACGAGATCAGATTCACCACGGCATCGGCAGTCGGGTGGTCTCGTGCATCGCGTGCGATGCAGGCACCCCACACGGACGTCTGGCCCTCCTCCCAAGAGCAGGCAGGCAGGAAGGGCGGCAAGAAGATGAGGATGAAGAACCCCACCGCGAGAAGGGTCGCGCCCAAGGCCGGCCAGTTGAAGGGGCCGCGCGGAGAGGGACCCTCCACGACACGGGGGAGCTCACGCCTCGGAACCTCCGGCGCCGGCCTGACCTCTCCTGTCCAGTGGTATCCATCCCACCACCTCACCGCGGGCAGCCCATGTGGGTCTGCGTACCAGCCCGGCGGGTCATACGACCCGGCCAACTCTCCAGGCGGTTGGTTGCTTGGCTGGCCGTGCCTCATGCGTGCCCCCATCGCTACTTGTTGACGCTATGCCGACCTGCGCGCCGAACCCACCCGGCTGGCTAGACGCACCTCTCGGGTGCTACCTCCGCAGGGACACTGGACTTGAGGTGGTTCCTTGGTAGCCGTGATCGGCTTTCACCTCGACCCGATAGATGCCCTTGCCGAAGTCCAGCACTCGCGTCTCGCCTCTGCCGAACGTCCGGTAGGTCTTGGGTAGCGTCCGCCACGACCCGTTGGCGCGCTTGGTCTGAACCGTGAACTCCCAGAAGCCACGATCCAGGTTCGGGTCGACGTTCACGTAGAGCTTCGACTGGTGGTGGATGCTCTTCACCCGCACGTCAGCCTGCCTCGAGGTACCGCCGGCAGCACTGAGCGCCTCGCTGAATGCCGCGGCGATCTTGGTGTGTCCGGCCTTGTTGGGGTGCAGGCAGTCGGCACCACCGACGAAGTCATCGTCGCCGAGGTCCGCCCCGTAGGTGTCGGCCACCGTGGCACCGTACTGCGCGGAGATGATCTCGATCAGGTCGTTGAACCCGACCGGCAGGTCACCCAGGCCGGGCAGCACACCGCCCTGGAGGACCCAGTCGACGAAGGGGCCGGCGCTCGGGCTCCCCTGTCCCAGCGCGCAGTAGGGCACCGGGTTGTAGTACGTCATCGTCATGATCTGGGCGTCCGGGCCGGCCGCTGAGCGCAGCTGCGCCAGGATCTGGGAGTAGTTGACCGAGACCAAGTCGAACACCGCCTTGATCGCTGCCGGACACCCACTGGGGTCCGGCGCCAGGCAGGCGGTGGTGATCGGCTCGAAGGCGTCATTGCCGCCCACCGTGAGGGTGACCACCTCGACGTCGTTGCGTGGGTTCTTGTCCCAGTTGCGGGCCTTCAGCAACTTCGTCGCAGCCGGCAGCTGCTCGGCGATCAGTAGCGTGGTCGTCACCCCGGGCTTGGCAGGCTGGCCGTCCATGGCCGGCACGGCCGAGCGGGCCAGGTTCACCAACTGGAGATGTTCGCAGCCCGGACGGGTGCCCCAACCCTTGCCGGGCAGGCAGTTCAGAGATGACTTCAGGTCGTCGCGGAACTGGGCGACGTAGCCATTGGCCTGCCATCCGGCGACTGTGGCCCAGTAGTCCCCCGGCACTTCGGGGGCGGACTGCTGACCGTTGGCGATCGAGTCACCGAGGGCCAGGTAGATCGGCAGCCCCGGGATGACGTCGGTGGGCCCCCGATGGGCCGACGCCGATGCGCCACCACCCAGAGCGGTAGCCACCACGAGCACGAACGAAACGAGCAACTTCCAGAGATGAGACATGGCCCTTCCCCCATTCTCGGCCCGGGCCGCGGGCGAAGTCGGACCGCCACGGTCCAGCCATCGATGTTCACTGGACACGTCCACGCTTAACCCTTCCGCAGCCCCGTGGGAAGGGTCGAAGGTCCCGCCGTCAGCGCGATATCGCCGGCTCGGGCGATGGTTAACGGGAACTTCGTCTGCCCGTCTTGGGCACTCCGCGGTCCGTGGTGTGTGACTTGCACTGAGGACTCCAGCGAGGGACAACGAGAGGCGAGGTGAGCGTGATGAGGATGGGGCGGGGAATCTCGGTGGGGGCTGCGGTGGTGCTGGCGGCCGGGTTCGTACCTGGGGTGATGCCGGCAGGCGGCCAGCCCGCGCAGGCGGCGTCGCGAGCGGCGATGCCCTATGACTTCGACGGCGATGGGTATGCGGACCTGGCCGTGGGGGTGCCGGGTGAGGACCTCGGCTCGCGTGCGTCCAAGCGCGACGCGGGGGCTGTCCAGGTGCTCTACGGGTCCAGATCCGGGCCGAGCGCCCGTGACCAGTTGTGGCATCAGGACTCGAAGGGATCAAGGGCAGCCCCGAACGTGATGACCGCTTCGGTGAGGTGCTGGCCTCCGGTGACTTCGACCGCGACGGGTACGCCGACCTCGCCGTCGGTGTCCCGAGCGAGGACGTGGGGATTGCCAACGACTCCGGCGTGGTCCAGATCCTCTACGGAGGCGGGCGTGGTCTGACTGCCAGGGACCAGCTGTGGCGGCAGGGCAAGGCCGGTGTGCCCGGCACGCCCTACGACAGCAACTCCTTCGGCTCCTCGTTGGCGGTCGGTGATTTCGACGGTGACGGGGTCGATGACCTTGCCGTGACCGCCACAGGCGGGCTGCCCCAGACGGAGCCGGTGGACCTCATGCGCTACGCGAAGGGCCACATGGTGGTGCTGCGCGGCTCAGTCGCCGGGTTGACTTCGGCCGGGTTGCAGTCGTGGAGCGTGGACACCCCGGGACTCACGCTGCCGGCGGTCTGTGCCACGCAGTTGAAGGGCTTTCCTGAGATCGACGCCTGCAGTATCGGCGCGTTCGCCCGCAGCCTGGCGGCAGGCGATGCGAATCATGATGGACGCGACGACTTGGCCTTCCTCGCACCCAGCGGGCCTCGCTACGGGCCGTTCGACTCGTGGAACTGGGCGATGCTGGTCCTGCTGGGCAGCCGGGGCGGGCTCACCACCCCAGGGCAGCAGTTGGTGACCGTCGAGCAGATGGGCAACTACCTGGAGTTCACGCGCGAGGGCAGGGCCCTGCCTCGCGGGGATGGCGGCGATCGTGCGCTCGGCCCTGTTGCCGAGTGGGATGACGTGCTGTTGGCCGACTTCAACGGAGACGGCCGCGACGACCTCGCGGTGGGTGATCGGTCGAGGAACGAATCCCGGCCCGGCAGCATCGCAGTCCTGTACGCGGGTGCGTCCGGGTTCACCCCCTCCGCGAAGCACGTGTGGTACCCCAACCGGCTTGCTGCAGATGGCTTGATCGACTTCGGCCTCGACCGCGATGACCTCGTGGGCGGGGACCTCAATGGCGACGGTTTCGCTGACCTGGTGGTCGGCTGGAGCGATCAGCCGATCCGGGGTTCCTCGGACCGGTCGTCGTACCCACCGATGCGCGGCGGGACGGTGTACGTCCTCAATGGCTCGGCGACCGGGCTGCGTGGAGCCTGGACCGTACTGACCCAGGACACCGCAGGGATCCCGGGCGCGGCGGAGCCCGAGGACTGCTTCGGAGCATCGGTGACGGCACTGCCGTTCGCCCGTGGGGCCGCGGACTGGTTGGCGGTCGGATCTCCGGGCGAGGCGCTGGGCAGGCGCACCGATGCAGGACGCGTCGTGGCCATCCCCGGATCGTCGGGAGGTGTGGTCCCCACATCGAGCAGGTCGTGGCATCAGAACAGCCCAGGCATCAAGGGCGCCGCGGAATCCGACGGCGACGTCGAATGGGCGTTGGGTGACACCTTCGGCGCCAGCGTATGAGCACCCTGACCTGGCGACACCCCGAGGCTGACAGGCACGAGCGTGGGGGCGGAACTGGCGGATCGCGACCGGTTCGTGGATCTGCTGCGCGGCGGGAGCATCACGGCCGTGGTGGTGGGCCATTGGCTCGTCGCGGACCTCACCTGGCAGGGCGGGCGGATCGAGCAGGACAGCGCGCTGGCCGCGGTGCCGCAGATGTGGCCCCTGACCTGGGTGCTCGCGGTGATCCCGCTGTTCTTCTTCATCGGGGGGTTCTCGAACCGACACAGCTGGGAGGGGGTGCTGCGTCGGGGGCAGGGCTATTCGGCATTCCTGGATCGCCGGGTCCACCGGGTCCTGGTCCCCACGGGCCTGTACCTGGTCGTCGTGAGCACGGTGGGCTTTGTGATCGACCAGCTCGGGGGGCTCGGGATCCGGGCGATCGGGGGCCTGTTCCTGCAGCCGCTGTGGTTCCTGGGTGTGTTCCTGTGGATCGCGGCTCTGGCGCCGCTGACCGTGCGGGCCCACGAGCGCTTCCGGTGGTGGACCGTCGGCGCCCTCGTGCTCCTCGTGGCCCTGGGTGACCTTGGTCGGATCGTCCTGGACGTGCCGGTGATGGGATACGCGAACGTGCTCACCGTCTGGTTGCTGATGCACCAGCTGGGCTACTTCTACGCCGAGGGGGCCCTGACCCGGCCGTGGCTGATGGCGGTGGGCGGATGGGCAGCCACGGCAGCGCTGGTGAGCCTGCCGGCCTATCCCGCCACCATGGTCGGTGTTCCCGGCGGCGAGGCCGGCAACATGCATCCGCCCACCCTGGCGATGACGACCCTGGGGTTCGCCATGATCGGGACCGCGCTGGTGCTGCGTGCTCGCCTGACACCGTGGCTGCACCGCCCCCACGTGTGGCGCGCAGTCGTGATGGTGAACCTGTTCATGATCACCCTGTACCTGTGGCACCAGCCCGCGCTCGCACTCGCCGCTCGGATCGCCCTGCCGCTGGGGTACCCGCACCCGGACGCGGGAAGCATCGCCTGGTGGCTGGCGCACATCCTGTGGCTGGTCCTCCCGGCGGCGGTGCTTGCGGTGATCGTGGCCCTGGTCGGCCGCGCCGAGCAGGTCCGCCCGCCCGACCCGGCACCGCCGGGGAGCATGACCGCGCGGGCGGCCGCGGTCGCCGTCTGCCTCCTGGGCCTGGGGCTGCTCGCACTGGCCGGATCCTCGGCGACGGAACCCTTCGCCCGCGGGCAGTCACTGGGCCCGGTCGTCCCCTCGCCCCTGATCGGGCTCGCGGCGGTCGCGGTCTCCGCCGGGGTGCTCCACGGTGTGCGGGCGGGCCAGGCCGGGGCCCGATGGGCCCTGGTCGCAGGCGCGGGCGTCCTGGGGGCCATCGG
>JBAVKQ010000168.1:0-10568 GCA_049688395.1 Candidatus Nanopelagicales bacterium | reverse complement strand
CCCCCGCCCCCGGCGCCGGGTGACCCCACGACCGTCGCCCGCCCCGCCGGCCGTCCCGGCACCGACGACCACCCTGGTGGCCCGGCCCACGCTGCCCCCGATGGAGGACGTCGCCCTGGGCGTGCTGGTCGTGGTCGCCGAGCGGTCGTGGCAGTTCGGCTCCCGGGCGGTGGCGCTGGCCGCCGCGGCCTCGATGCGGGCCGTGGAGGCGGTCCGGGCGTTGTCCCCGCAGATCGCCAACGAGAAGGCCGACGCCCGACTCGCCGCCCTCGCACAGCGGGGCCGCGCGGTCCGGGTGGAGCGGACAGCCGCGGTCACCACGGGCTTCAGCGAGGCGATCACCCAGGCAGCGGCCAGCGACGCCATGCGCCAGATGACGGTGACCGCCATGCAGGAGGCAGCCGAGGAGGTCCTGGCCGTCGTGCTGCCCACGATGCTCGACGCCGTGGCCGACCTGGAGACCCAGGAGCGACTCGACGAGCTGATGGCCGGGTTGCTGGCGCGCCAGTTGCCCGGTGCCCTTGAGAAGACCCTGCCCGGAGTGATGATGCGCACCGCCACCAGGCCCGCTGCCGGGCTCCTGCCGTTCCTCAACGGGGTGCGGCCCAGGTGACCTCACCACCCGCACCGTCGGTGGCCCTGCGGGTGGTGAGCGCCAACGTCAATGGGATCCGCGCAGCCCTGCGCCGGGGTGGGCTGGGATGGCTGGCCGACAGTGGCGCCGACGTGCTGTGCCTCCAAGAGGTCCGCGCGAACCCGGACCAGCTGGCCGAGGCACTCGGGGCGGGCGGCTTGGGCGACTGGCACCTGGCCCTGGCCGACGGGGCTCGGGCCGGGCATGCGGGGGTCGCCCTGCTCAGCCGCGCACCGCTGCGCGAGGTCCGGATCGGGGTCGGCCCGGACGAGTTCGCCGATCAGGGCCGCTGGGTCAGCGCCCGGGTCCCGGATCGCAGCGGGGCACTGGTGCGGATCGCCAGCGGGTACGTGCACACCGGAGCGGCCGACGGTCCACGGGCTGCGGAGAAGGACCGGTTCCTCACGGCGATGGGGCAGTGGATGTCCGAACACGCCGCCGAGCCGGCCCTGGTGTGCGGGGACCTGAACGTGGCGCACGCCGAGGCGGACATCAAGAACTGGCGGGGCAATCGGGGGAAGGCCGGCTTCCTCGAATCCGAGCGGGCGCACCTGGACCGCTGGTACGCCGCCCCGCCCGCCGGGCTGGGCTGGACCGACCTGGGCCGCCGGTTCGGTGGCCACGGCCCGGGGCCCTACACCTGGTGGTCCTGGCGCGGGCGCGGATTCGACACCGACGGCGGCTGGCGGATCGATGCCGTGCTGGCGTCGGCCGCGATGGCGGCGCGGGCCGGCGGGTACGCGGTGCACAAGGCACCGACCTACGCCGAGCGCTGGAGCGACCACGCCGCCGTCTCGGCGTCCTTCGACTGAGTTGACTGCTGGTGCAGGTCCGGCACTCGGCGGTCCACTGCCCTCCGCGACCAGCCAGCCCTGGAACTACGCCCGACGCGGGCTGGCGAGGTCCGTCTTCCCGATGGACGAGAACGGCGATCCGGACTGGGCCGAGGAGTAGCCGCGACCCGCCCTTCAGCCGGCCAGTGGGTCGACGACCTGCAACCCGGGGAACCGGTGCAGGTCCTGGTTGCGGGTGTAGATCCGGCGCACGCCATGCTCGGCCAGGACTGCGGCAATGTGGGCATCGTGCACCAGATTCCCGTGGATCCCCGGCGCGGCCAGCATGCGGGCTGCGGCCGCAGCGTGCCCCGGGCCCGGCCCGAGGATCGTGATCTCTGGGTCGTCAACCATGAGTCGGACGAAGTTCCAGGCTTCACGCGTCGACCAGGGCCGGCGCACGACGCGGGGGTGCGTCACGACCCGCAGGAACTCGTAGAGCACCGACCAGGTCATACACAGGCTCTCGCCGGGGGCGGCATCCCGTGCACCCGGGGCGACGGGGTTCTCCAGGAGCTGCTGGCACCGCTCGTGCTCGGCGGCGAACTCGTCGGCGGCGTACACCAGCACGTTCGTGTCGACGCCAATCACAACTCGTCCATGGCGTCATGAAGGGCGTCGCGATCCGCGATGTCCACCAAGTAGCCGCCGCTGTTGAAACTCGGCAGCCGCCTCGGTCCACGCTCGGACGCCGACTTCTCGCAAGCCAGCAACCGAATCACGGCTTCCTCAACGATCGAGGACATGCTGACCCCCTCTTCCTTGGCACGAGCCCGCAGCCGCTCCACCACGCAATCATCAAGAACCAACGTGGTCTTCATGTGCGTACGGTGCCGCCGTACCCACCATACGGCGATGCCGTACTTCGCTCAGCCGCCCCTGTGTCATCGCCCAGGGCGTTCAGGAGGTCATCGAGGCCAGGATGGCGTTGAACGCCCCGCTCGGGCGCATGACCGCTGCGGCAGCGGCCGGATCGGGGCGGTAGTAGCCGCCGATGTCGACCGGGTGCCCCTGGACCGAGAGGAGCTCGGCGTCGATGGCCTCGGACTGCGCGACGAGCTGCTCGGCCACGGGGGCGAACACCGCAGCGAGCTCGGCGTCCTCGGTCTGTCCGGCGAGCTCCTGGGCCCAGTAGCGGGCCAGCCAGAAGTGGCTGCCGCGGTTGTCGATCTGGCCGACCCGTCGCGCCGGCGACTTGTTCTCGACGAGCAGGGTCTCGGTGGCGCGGTCCAGCGCGTTGCCCAGCACGCCGGCCCGCTGATTGCCGTTGCCTGCCTCGTGCCGGAAGGACTCCGCCAGGGCGAGGAACTCCCCGAGGCTGTCCCAGCGCAGGTAGTTCGCCTCGACCAGCTGCGCCACGTGCTTGGGGGCCGAGCCGCCGGCGCCGGTCTCGAAAAGGCCGCCACCGCTCATCAGCGGCACGACCGAGAGCATCTTGGCCGAGGTGCCCAGCTCGAGGATCGGGAACAGGTCGGTGTTGTAGTCGCGCAGGACGTTGCCGGTGACCGAGATCGTGTCCAGACCACCGCGGATCCGCTCGACCGAGAACCGGGTGGCCGCCACGGGCGAGAGGATCTGCAGGTCCAGGCCCTCTGTGTCGTGGTCGGCCAGGAAGGCCTGCACCTTGCCGATGAGGGTGCGGTCATGCGCCCGGGACTCGTCGAGCCAGAAGACCGCGGGGGTCCCTGCGGCCCGGGCCCGGGTGACGGCGAGCGTGACCCAGTCGCGGATCGGGGCGTCCTTGGTCTGGCAGGCCCGCCAGATGTCACCGGCCGCCACCTCGTGGGACATCAGGACCTCGCCGGCGGCGTCGAGGACCTCGACCCGGCCGCCGGCTGCCATCTCGAACGTCTTGTCGTGGCTGCCGTACTCCTCGGCCTTCTGCGCCATCAGCCCGACGTTGGCCACCGAGCCCATCGTCGTCGGGTCATAGGCGCCGTGCTCGCGGCAGTCGTCGATCACGGCCTGGTAGACCCCGGCATACGAGCTGTCCGGGATGACGGCCAGGGTGTCGGCCTCCGCCCCGTCCGGACCCCACATGTGCCCGCCGATCCGGATCATCGCCGGCATGGAGGCATCGACGATGACGTCGCTGGGGACGTGCAAGTTGGTGATCCCGCGATCCGAGTTCACCATCGCCAGGGCCGGGCCCTCGGTCAGGCCCGCCTCGAATGCGGCCCGGATCTCCGGCCCGTTGGGCAGGGCGTCCAGCCCGTCGAGGATGGCGCCGAGACCGTCGTTGGCCGACAACCCGGCCGCGGCGAGGTCCGCCCCGTACGTGGCGAAGACCGCCGGGAAGAACGCCCGGACGACGTGGCCGAAGATGATCGGGTCGCTGACCTTCATCATCGTGGCCTTGAGGTGCACCGAGAACAGCACCCCCTCGGCCTTGGCGCGCGCGATCTGCTCGGCGAGGAACTCGTCGAGGGCTGCGACGTCCATGACGGTGGCATCGACCACCTCGCCGGCCAGCACCTTCAGCCCGTCGCGCAGGATGGTCCTCGTGCCGTCGGTGCCGACGTGCCGGACGGTCAGTGTGTCATCGGCCGGCAGCACGACCGACTGCTCGTTGGCGCGGAAGTCGTGGCCGGCCATGGTCGCGACCCGGGTCGCGCTGTCCGGGCTCCACGCGCCCATCGAGTGCGGGTGCCTCCGGGCGTAGTTCTTCACCGCGGCCGGGGCCCGCCGGTCGGAGTTGCCCTCGCGAAGGACCGGGTTGACCGCGCTGCCCTTGACCTTGTCGTAGCGGGCGCGGATGTCGCGCTGCTCGTCGGTCGTGGGGTCCTCGGGGTAGTCCGGCAGTGCGTACCCCTGGGCCTGGAGCTCGGCGATCGCGGCCTTCAGCTGCGGCATCGACGCCGAGATGTTGGGCAGCTTGATGATGTTGGCCTCGGGGGTGGTGGCCAGCTCGCCGAGCTCGGCCAGGGCGTCCCCGACGCGCTGCTCGGCGGTGAGGTGCTCCGGGAAGAGCGCCAGGATCCGCGCGCCCAGGGAGATGTCGCGGGTCTGCACGTCGACCCCGGCCGAGGAGGCGAAGGCCGCCACGACCGGCAGGAACGAGTACGTGGCCAGCATGGGGGCCTCGTCGGTCAGGGTGTAGATGATCGTGGCCATGGTCGTCGGCGCTCCTCGGTGCTGGCTGGATATCTTGACGTCAAGAGAAATTCTACGCCCCCACCCGGGGAGGCCGGAGTCGGCGCCTGGACGCCGCTGGGACCCCGGCAAGGATAGCCGCGCGGGCGTCAACGTCCGTGCGCGGCGCGGGCCAGCCGGTCGGCGACAGCATGGGCCAACGGACCCTGGGCCGCGTCGGGCAGCACGGCGACGACGGTGGCCAGCCCCCGTTCGTCAGCCCGACGCAGAGCGGCGTACAGGTCGCGCGCGTACTCCTGCACGGTCCTGGGCGCGGCCAGCCGGGTCCAGCCGGAGGGCGTGGCCACCTCGACCTCGGCGAGCAGGCCGACCAGTGTCGGGTCGAGGTCGTGCGCCCCGAGGGTCGGGCCCGCCTCGAGGACGACGGTCGCCCGCGGGGCGTAGTGCGCGTCCAGGGTTCCGGGGGCGCGCACCGGGGCGGCGGCCCCATCGACAGGTCCGGCCTCGGGTCCCGCCGCAGCCCCGGCCAGTGCTGCGTCGACCTGGGCCTGGCTGATCGCCCCCAGGCGCAGCACCCGCGGCGGGCTGGCCGTGCAGTCCACGATCGTCGACTCCACGCCCACAGCGCACGGCCCGCCGTCCACGACCAGGTCCCGCGCCGGATCCAACCGGGCCCCGACCTCGTCGAGGACATCGGCGGCGCACGTGGGGCTCACCCGGCCGAACCGGTTGGCGCTCGGCGCGGCCACCCCGCGCGCGGGGTCACGGGACTGGCCCACCAGTGCCGCGAGGCAGGCCAGCGCGACCCGATGATCCGGGCAGCGCAGGGCCACCGTGTCCTGGCCGCCGGTGAGGAAGTCCCCGGCCCGGGAGCCGCGAGCGATCACCAGCGTCAACGGCCCGGGCCAGAAGACCTCGGCCAGCCGGTGCGCCGCCTCGTTGGGCGCCGCGGACCAGCCCTCGATCGCCTCGGGCCCGGCCACGTGCACGATCACCGGGTGGTCGACCGGGCGCTCCTTGGCCCGGTAGACCCGGGCGACCGCATCGAAGTTCTGGGCGTCGGCCGACAGACCGTAGACCGTCTCGGTCGGCAGGCCCACGATCCCGCCGGCCACCCAGGTGCGCGCCACGCGCGCGGCGACCGCGACGTCGACCGTGCCCTCGGGCCTCAAGCCGGCATGCAGGGGCACGTCCACCAGCAGGATCCTCCCGGCTCGACGCCGCGATCAGTTGCGCAGCCGCGGGTCCCCGTGGCAGCGCTTGAACTTCTTGCCCGACCCGCACGGGCACGGGGCGTTGCGCCCCACCCCGGCGAACTCGTCGGCGGTCTCGGCCACCTGGGTCGCCTCGCCGGTCTCCGAGGGTGCGGTGTACTGCAGGCGATCCGGGCGACGCGGGGCCAACCCGACGGCGCTCAGGTCGGCCATCGGGTGACCGGTCTGGGCACCGACCGCGGGCGCGGGCCGAGCCGACCGGGTCGGGGCGAGCGCCGGGGCGACGAACTCCCCGTCCGCGGTGTCCTCCTCGAACTGCACCCCATCGGAGTCGTCGGGATCGGACTCGTCGTCGGTCGCCGTCTCCTCGACAGTGACCTCGAGGTGGAACAGCAGCCCGATGGTCTCCTCCTTGATGGAGTCCATCATCGCGTTGAACAGCTCGTAGCCCTCGCGCTGGTACTCGATCAGGGGGTCGCGCTGCGCCATGGCCCGCAAGCCGATGCCATCGCGCAGGTAGTCCATCTCGTACAGGTGCTCGCGCCACTTGCGGTCCAGCACCGACAGGATCACCCGGCGCTCCAGCTCGCGCAGCGTCTCGGCGCCGAGCTCCTCCTCGCGCGCCTCGTAGGCAGCCCGCGCGTCGGCCAGGATCTCCTCGCGCAGGAAGTCCCGGGACACCGCCGAGCGGGACCCGCCGGCCTGGGCCTCCACCTCCTCGACGGTCATCGCGATCGGGTACAGCGCACGCAGGGCGCGCCACAGCTCGTCGAGGTCCCACTGCTCGGGGTAGCCCTCGGCGGTGGCCGCGTTGGTGTAGCCGCTGATCGTGTCGGTGAGGAAGTGCTGGACCTGGTCGTGGATGTCCTCGCCCTCGAGGACGCGGCGACGCTCCTCGTAGATGACCAGGCGCTGCCGGTTCATGACGTCGTCGTACTTCAGGACGTCCTTGCGGATCTCGAAGTGCTGCGCCTCGACCTGGGTCTGCGCCGAGCGGATGGCGTTGGTCACCATCTTGGACTCGATGGGCTGGTCGTCGGGGACGTTGGCCCGACGCAGGAAGGCGTCGACCATGTCGGCCTTGAACAGGCGCATGAGGTCGTCCTGCAGGGACAGGTAGAACCGCGAGGCACCGGGGTCGCCCTGCCGGCCGGACCGTCCGCGCAGCTGGTTGTCGATGCGCCGGGCCTCGTGGCGCTCGGTGGCCAGCACGTAAGCACCGCCCAGATCGGTGACCTCCACGTGCTCGGCGGCGAACGCGGCCTGGGCCACGGCCAGCGCCTCGGGCCAGGCGGCCTCGTACTCCTCGGGTGACTCGCTGGGGGTCAGGCCACGCTTCTGCAGCGACAGGTCGGCCAGGAACTCGGCGTTGCCGCCCAGGATGATGTCCGTGCCGCGCCCGGCCATGTTGGTCGCGACGGTGACCGCACCCTTGCGCCCGGCCTGGGCGATGATCGTCGCCTCCTTGTCGTGGTATTTCGCGTTGAGGACCTGGTGGGCGATCCCCTTGTTGCGCAGCAGCGTGGACAGCTTCTCGCTCTTCTCCACGCTGACCGTGCCGACCAGGATCGGCTGGCCCTTGGCGTGCCGCTCGGCGATGTCGGCCACCACGGCGTTCCACTTGGCGTCCTCGGTGCGGTAGACGAGGTCGGGGAGGTCCGCGCGAATCATGGGCCGGTTGGTGGGGATCGACACCACCCCGAGCTTGTAGGTCTTGTCGAACTCGTTGGCCTCGGTCATGGCCGTGCCGGTCATCCCCGACAGCTTCTTGTAGAGCCGGAAGAAGTTCTGCAGGGTGACGGTGGCCAGGGTCTGGTTCTCGGCCTTGACCTCCACACCCTCCTTGGCCTCGATCGACTGGTGCAGGCCCTCGTTGTAGCGCCGACCGGCCAGGATTCGGCCGGTGTGCTCGTCGACGATCATCACCTCGCCGTTCATCACGACGTAGTCGCGGTCGCGCTTGAACAGTTCCTTGGCCCGGATCGCGTTGTTCAGGTAGCCGACCAATCGGGTGTTGACCGGCTCGTAGAGGTTGTCGATGCCCAACCAGTCCTCGGTGCGTTCGATCCCGGCCTCGAGGATGCCCACGGTGCGCTTCTTCTCGTCGACCTCGTAGTCGTCGTCGATGCGCAGCCGCGTGGCCAGCTTGGCCATCTCCTGGTACCACTTGTCGGCCTCGTCGGCCGGGCCGGAGATGATCAGCGGAGTGCGGGCCTCGTCGATGAGGATCGAGTCGACCTCGTCGACGATGGCGAAGTTGTGCCCGCGCTGGACCATCTCCTCGCGCGTCCAGGCCATGTTGTCGCGCAGGTAGTCGAAACCGAACTCGTTGTTGGTGCCGTAGGTGATGTCGGCCGCGTACTCCTCGCGCCGCTCGGCCGGGGTCATCCGCGACAGGATCACCCCGACGCTCAGGCCCAGGAACCGGTGCACCCGGCCCATGTTCTCCGCGTCGCGATGGGCCAGGTAGTCATTGACCGTCACCACATGCACGCCATCGCCGGGCAGGGCGTTGAGGTAGGCGGCCAGGGTGGACACCAAGGTCTTGCCCTCACCGGTCTTCATCTCGGCGATGTTGCCCAGGTGCAGTGCGCCGCCTCCCATGATCTGCACGTCGTAGTGCCGCTGCCCCAACGTCCGCTTCGCGGCCTCGCGCACCGTGGCGAACGCCTCGGGCAGCAGGTCGTCGAGGGTCTCGCCGTTGGCCAGCCGTTCCCGGTAGGCCGGGGTCAGCTCCTTGAGCTCGTCGTCGGACATCGCCTCGAAGGCCGGCTCCAGGGCGTTGACCTGCTTGGCCATGGCTTCCAGCTTGCGCAGCGTCTTGCCCTCGCCGGCGCGCAGGATCCTGTCGATGATGGCCACGCGGGCCCCTCTCGCAACTCGGGTGCACAGCCCCCGGCGCACTCCTGCGCGGGGATCACTGCGCCCATGGTAATGCGCGCCGCGTGCTGCGTAGGACCCGTCAGTCGGGCAGCTGCACCAGCCCCCGGCGCAGCGCCGTGGCCACTGCATCCGTGCGGTTGGCGGCCTCCAGCTTCCTCATCAACGAATGCACGTGGTTGCGCACGGTGTTGGCGCTGATCCCCAGCCGGAGGCCGATCTCGGCGTTCGTGGCCCCGGTGGCCAGCCCACGCAGGACGTCGAGCTCGCGGGGACTCACGGCAAGTGCCCCGGACCCCGTGGACTCGGCGAGCAGCTCGGCGCGAAGCGTCCCGGCCAGGGGGGCGGCCACCCAGTCCTGTCCCCGGACGGCCGCCGAGACCGCGGCCACCAGCTCCCGAGGCGTGCACTGGCGATGCACCAGTGCCCGAGCGCCGGCCTCCATGGCCTGCACGCTGCCCTCGGCCGAGGTCCGGCGGACCACGACGACCACGCCCATCTGCGGGGCGCGCTCGATCAGCTCCGCGACGAGTTCGGCGGCGTACGGGCTGCGACCCAGGCCGGCATCGAGCAGCACCGCGGCCGCCCGGCGGTCGGCCAGCCCGCGCAGCGGGGCCGAGGGGGCATGCACGGTGGGACTCAACCCGGCCTCGGCCAGGATTGCGCTGGCTCCGGCGGCGAACACCGGCTCGGTGTCGGCGACCACCACCTTGGCCGGGCGATTCGAGCCCAGGCCGAGCCGGACGATGAGCCCCTCGCGCGCCGTCGGCCTAGCCGTCGGCCTCCCCTTCCAGGCGCAGCAGGCCGTAGTTGTAGCCACGGCGGTGGTAGAGCACCGATGCCGCGCCGGACTCGCTGTCGCGGAACAGGTAGAAGTCGTGGCCCACCAGCTCCAGGGCCTCCACAGCCTGCGCGACGCTCATCGGTTGCGACACGTGCTCCTTGAGCCGCACGACGATGGGGCCCTCGGCCCAGACGGTGCCGTCGTCGTCCGCGCCGTCGGCCGGGGGCGCGGGCGGCGCGGAGGCGGGCGCGGGCTGCACGGACGGCACGACCAGGACCTTGTCGGTCCGCCGGTTGCGCTTGCGATCGGCCGCCCGGCGCAGTCGCTCCTCGAGGCGGCCCAGGGCGATGTCCGTGGCTGCGTACTTGTCCTGGGCATGGGCCTCGGCGCGGATCACCGAGCTGGTCCCGCGGCAGGTCAGCTCCACCTCGAAGGCCCGGTCGGACTGGCGCGGGTTGAGCTCCTGGGAGACCTCGACGTCGACGTGGGCGATCGGGATCCCGAACCGGTCGATCCGCTCCAACTTGCCCTCGACGTGCTCGCGGAACCGCTGTGACACATCGAGGTGACGACCCCTGACGACGATGTCCATGTGTCCTCCGACCGTAGGCGGACGCGCCTGGCGCGACCGGGTGTTGAGTGCCCCCGCGAGGCCCACGCTAGCCCGCCCCGGTGGCCGACGCTCGGTGCCGGGTCGGGGGCCCAGCCCGGGTGATGGTCCCCGCACACTGCACCTGCCCACCGGCGGCCCGCAGCGCACGCACCGCCTCGCCCAGGGTCGCCCCGGTGGTGGCGACGTCATCGACCACGACCAGGACCCCGGCCGGGACGGGATCGCTGCGCAGTGCACCGGCCAGGTTGCCGCGGCGCTACGCACCGGACAGCCCGACCTGGTCGTGGGTGGCCCGGGCGTGCTCGAGGCAGCGCAGCCGGTGCGCCGGGAACCCCATCCGGCGCAGCTCACTGGCCGCCCGGGCCGCCAGGACGGCCATGTGATCGGCGCCCCGGGCCCGCACCGCGGCGCGCCGGGAGGGCACGGGGACCAACCAGATCGGGCCGGGTGCCGGGCGGGGCGCTACCCGGTCGCCCCCTCGTCCAGTTGCGTCGTGGTACCCCGCGTCGACCACGCC
>JBAVKQ010000167.1:0-9913 GCA_049688395.1 Candidatus Nanopelagicales bacterium | reverse complement strand
GGGATCCAGTCCGGCGGCCCGCTGCTGCGGCGCGCGGGCACCCGACGCCCCCGATCGTCGCGGGCCGGGCCACGCGCTACCGCCTCGGCCAGCGCGGGCACCCACACCTCGCGCGCAGCGATCCGCGCCAGCAGGAACTGCCGATAACCGGCGCGCACCGCCTCGACACCACCCCACGCGGCACCGTCCCCGGATTCGAGCCACGTCCCGGGCACCGCGTCGACAGCCGTGCCCACCAGCTCCGGCCAGTCGACCTCCGATGCCGCGGCGTCGGCAGCGGTCAGGTCCGGGCCGCACTCGAGCAGCGCGTGATCAGCCACCGCGTACGCCCGGTCCGCGAATGCCCGCACCTGGTCGTCGCGCCGCGGGGCCCACGCATGGTGAAAAGTCAGCGCGGCGCCGTGGTCGATCAGGTGCAACTTCCGGTGCCAGAGCAGTAGGTTCGGGTTGCGCCAGGTCCGGTCCACGTTGTTGACCAGGGCGTCGAGCCAGACGATCCGCCCGGCCAGTGCTGCGTCGACCACGGGCCTCGGCCCCACGTCCAGGGCCCCGGGCAGGAAATCGATGCCGAGGTTCACTCCGGCGGAGGTCCGCAGAAGGTGCTGCACCTCCTCGTCGGGCTCGGCCGGCGCCAGTTGCGCAGACACCTCCACCGGCACCCAGCGCGGGACCCGCAGGCCCAAACCAGCAGCCAACTGCGCGCAGATCACCTCGGCCACCAGGGCCCGGGGCCCCTGACCGGCGCCGGTGAACTTCACGACGTACATCCCGAGGTCGTCGGCCTCCATCAGTCCCGGCAGCGAACCACCCTCGCGCAGCGGCGTGACGTACCGCGTTGCGCGCACCGGATCCATGCCCTCAGGGTAGGGCCGCAGGCTGCCGCCCACTCGACGCAGCCCGCCGGCCACGCGGCCGAACCCAGCGCCGAACCCGGCGCCGCGCACCGGCGGTTCAGGGCTAGGCTCAGCCCCGCCACCACGACCCGAGGAGCCACCGGATGACGTCCCTGCCTGCGCTGCTCCTGCTGCACGGACTCGGCGACGACGGCGCCTGCTGGGGCCCGTTCGTCGACCACCTGCGCCACAGCGAGGGACTGGCCACCCTCCAGGTGCGCGCCCCCGACGCCCCCGCGCATGGCGGGCGGATCGCCGCGCCCGGCCAGTCCCTGGCCTGGCCGGACCTGGTGGCCGACGCCGTCGCCAACGCCGAGGACCTGGTCGCCCGATCCGGGCGCCCCATCGTGTGCGCGGGGCACTCGATGGGCTCGATCGTGGCCCTGGGCGTCACGGCGACCCGACCGGACCTCGTCGCGGCCACGTTCCTCGAGGACCCGCCGCTGGGCAGTGGACCCCCACCCGGCGTCGATCCCGATCCCAGCGCACCGATCGAGCTCACCGAGTTCCGCGAGTGGTTCACCGAGCTGCAGGCGATGCCCCTGGACCAACTCGTCGCCCAGGCGCGCGCGGAGCATCCGACCTGGGACGCGGCCGAGTACGAGCCGTGGGCACGGGCGAAGCAGTCGGTCGACCTTGCCGCCTTCGCCGACCCTGTGGTGTTCATCCACTGCGCGATCGCGCAGCTCCTGCGCGAAGCCCAGCCGCCGGTCGTCGTCGTCGCCGGCGATCCCGGGCTCGGGGGAACCCTGAGCACCACCGCCGGCGATGAGCTCGCAGATCAGCCCGGCTGGACGGTGCATCGGCTGCCCACCGGGCATGACGTGCGCCGCGACGACCCGCAGGCCGCCGCGGACCTGCTCGCCGACCTCCTTCGCACGGTGGCGACGTGAGCCATGCGCACCTCACTCCAGGTCCACCCGATGCCCTCACCGGGGTGCCGACCCCGCCACTGAGCCCCGCCGAGGCAGCGGCCGCCGAGGTCACCGGGTCCCCTGGGGACCCTGGGCCCGCGCCTGCGGCCGCGGCCAGCGCCGACCCCATCCGGCCCGCCGACTCGACCGCCCGCCCCGGCTTCCACAAGCGACCCGCCCTCGGCTACGCCCTCTACTTGTCCGGCGCGCTGCTGTTCGGGATCAACGGGACGGTCAGCAAGGTCCTGCTCACCTCGGTGGGTGACGCCGCCCGAGTCTCCCAGCTGCGCGTCACCGCCGCGTTCGTGATCCTGCTGGCCTTCGTCGCCGTCACCCATCCACGCGCCCTGCCGCTGCGCCGCCACGAACTCGGACCGGTCGCGGCCTACGGCGTGCTGGGTGTCGCGATGACCCAGTGGCTGTTCTTCGTGGCGCTGACCCAACTGCCCGTGGGCATCGCGCTGCTCATCGAGTTCACCGCCCCGATCATGGTCGTGCTCTGGGTCCGGTACGGCTGGAACCGCCCGGTGCGCAACACGGTCTGGCTGGGCCTCGCGCTCGCGCTGACCGGGCTGGCGATGGTGGCCCAGATCTGGGACGGCCTGACCCTGAGCCCGCTGGGCGTGGCCGCCGCCTTCGGCGCGGCGATGGCCCTGGCCGTCTACTACTTGCTCGGCGAGACCGCCAGCGAGCAGCGCGACCCGGTCTCCCTGACGCTCTGGGGGTTCGGCTTCGCCGCGCTGCTGTGGGCGGTGGTGCTGCCCTGGTGGCGCTTCCCGTGGGAGGCGCTGTCCGGATCGGCGCTCCCGCTGGGCGCGGGCACGACCCCGGTCCCGCTGTGGGGATTGGCCGGCTGGATGGTCGTCCTGGGCACGATCGCCCCGTTCTGGCTGGTGCTGTCGGCGATCCGGCACATCGGCGCCGCCGGGGCCAGCATCATCGGGATGACCGAACCGTTCGTGGCGTCCCTGGTCGCGTGGGCGGTGCTCGGCGAGATCCTGACGCCCCTGCAGCTGCTCGGCGGTGCGGTGATCCTCGCCGGCGTGGTCATCGCCGAGCGCGCCCGCGGCTGAGCTCGCCGCCACGATCACCCGCTCCGCAGCGCCCGGCCGCCGCCGCCCCGCCCCGCGCCGCCCCCGGACTCATCCAAGATCGCTGGGCGCCAGGCCAGTTCATCCAAGTTCGCTGGGGCTCGGCAACCTCGAACTTGGATCGATTCGCCGAGGGACGTGGGGCCGGGGGGGCGGGGTCAGCCGTCGAGCTGCTTCACGAAAGCGCGCACCGCCTTGTCGTATGCGCCCGGATCGACGTTCCACGCCAGCACGTGATCGGCCCCGGGGACCAGCACGTAGGTGCCGTCCTGCCCGGCGCCGGTGCGCATCAGCCGATCGTTTACCGCCTGAGGCACGGTCTTGTCCGTCACCCCCTGGAACGTCAGCAGTGGCATCCCCGCCAGGCCTGGGGAGTCGGTGTAGTCCACGGCCTTGAAGTCCACGCCGTATCGGAACGCCACCGCCAGCTTGGCCGCCTCCTCGAGGGACTCCGGGATGGCCAGCCCGCCGATCGGCAGCGTGCGGTACTCGGCGGCCTCGTCGATGACGTCCTCGAAGCTCGTGGCCGGCGAGTCGAGGATGATCCCGTCGATCTTGCGGATCAGCGACCCACGCGCCAGGAAGCCCAGCGTGACCGCGCCGCCGTGGCTGGTCCCGCCGAGCACGATGGTCGAGGCACCCTCGTCGAGCGCGTACTGCACCGCCGCCTCGAGCTCCTGCCACTCGGTGCGCCCGTAGGAGACCATCCCGTCGGCCGGGGCCGGCGCCCCGGCGTCGCCGGTGTAGCTGATGACCAGCACCGTGTAGCCCGACTTGCGCAGCGGGCGGGCCATCCGCAGCATCTCCGAGCGCGCAGCGCCCTTGCCGTGGGTGAGGATCGCCCACCTGCCCTCGTCAGCGGCCGACTTCTTGGCGTCGATCTGCCATGCCGGGAACGTCCGACCGTCGGGAGTCTCGATGTCGACGTCCGTGGAATTCAAGCCCGCCTGCTCCGGGTCCAGCCACACGTCGCGGGTCAACCCGTAGCGGTCGCCGATCCGAGGTGTCTGGCCGATGATCTCGATGACCGGGCGGGTCTTGTCCCCGTCCCGATCGCGGATCGCCGGCCCGACGACCACCAGCGACTCCCCGACGACCAGGCCCATCTGCGCCTGATCGAACTTGGTCTCGGCCCGGTACTGCTCGTCGGGGCGGATCGTGATCAGGGTGCGCTCGCCGGTACCGTCCACCGCCGTCACGCTGCCCGACTGCAGGCCGGCCGGATCGTAGGGCTCGGACTCGAGCGCGTCGGCGTACACCTGGCCGGAGAAGAACCAGCCACCCCCGATGAAGAACACTCCGAGCAGGGCGATGAACCCGAACACGATCACCCACGGCCACTTGCGACGTCGCGCTCCAGTCATGGGGCACAGTTTCCCAGACTGCTGCGATCGTGTCAGAACCCGCTCGAACAGTCCTACTCGGGGTCCTGGACCCAGTGCGCCAGCTGCTTGGGCAGGGTCCGGCCGCGGAAGAAGTCCGGGGCACGCAGGTTCCACACCGCCATTACCGGCACCGCGACCAGCATCCCGATCACGCCGATGATGAACACGGTGCCCACGCCGCGGAACGCGTTGCCCGAGCCATAGTCCGGGTCCATCATGTTGCGCGCCTCCAGCAGCAGCACCGCCGAGAGCACCACGCAGGATAACGCCGGCAGGATCACCTGGCTCAGCGCGGTGCGCACCGACCCGAACGCCGTGCGGTGGAAGTACACGACACTCGACAGCGCGGCCACGATGTAGTACACGCAGATCGAGATGCCCACGCTGTACACCGAGTCCTGCACGATGGCGTCGCTGGTCAGGCTCAGGCCCAGGTAGATCGACAGGCTCAGCAGGCCCATGAACCAGGTGGCGAACTTCGGCGATCCGGTGGCCTCGTCGACGTTGGCGAACCGGCCGGGCAGCGCCTTATAGGTGGCCATCGCCAGCAGGCCGCGCGCCGTGGGCATGACCGTGGACATGGTCGCCGAGAACGCCGAGATCCCCACGATCAGCGCGGCCACGACCGCCCCGCGGGCGCCGACCACCTCGGAGGCCATGATGTTGAACACGTCGTCGATGTTGTCCTCGAACGTGATGCTCAGCGGATCGGCCTCGTCGATCCCGGCGAAGGCCAGCGCCGCGATCGCGAAGATCACGTAGGTCACCAGGATGATGCCCATCGAGATGATGCCGGTGCGCCCTGCCTCGGCGGCATCACCGGCAGACTCCTCGGACATCGCCAGCGAGGCGTCGAACCCCCAGAAGATGAACAGGGCCACCAGGAAGCCGCCGAGCATCGAGTCGAATCCGTCGATGGCCAGCGGGTTGAGCCACTCCCAGGAGAACGACTCGGCCGAGGGCGCGGACTCGCCACGGACCACTGCGGTGAACAGCAGGCCCGCGAACAGGATCAGCCCGCCGTACTGGATGATCGTCAGCGTCAGGGTGGTCTTCGAGGACTCCTCGGCGCCGCGAGCCACCAGCCAGGTGGTGAGCAGGATGAACCCGGTCGCGATGGCCATGCGCAGCAGCAGCGGCGGGTCCTCGAGGCCCGCGACGGTGACCACGGAGTTCACCATCACCTCGGCCGCGCCGACCCCGGCCAGCGTGCTGGACAGGAACAGTCCCCAGCCGCCGAGCCAGCCGATCCGTGGCCCGATCGCCATCGAGCCCCAGGTGAACACGGTGCCGGAGTCGCGCGCCACGGTGGTCATGTGCTTGTAGGCCAGGGCCACGAAGAACATCGGGATCACCGAGATGACGAAGATGATCGGAAGCTGGTAGCCGGATTCCAGCGCGCCGTAGCCCAGGGCCCCGGTCAGCGAGTAGGCCGGAGCGGTGGCCGCCAGGCCGATGGCGACCGCGGCGACGATCGACACCGAACCCTTGCGCAGGCCCTTCTCGCGCAGGTCGTGCGCGCCGACCTCGGCGTGCTCGTGGCGATGAATGGCGCGCGAGCCCGCGCCCGGGCTGCTGCCGGCAGGTGCGTTCGAGCCCGAGGAGGTGCCGCCGGGTCGACCGTCCGGTGCTGCGTCCACGTCCTCGCCTCCCATGCCCGACCCGTCGTCGGCGTCGCCGAGCCTAGCGACGCACGGGTGGGCATGAGCGGTCGGCGGAAAGGTACCGTCCAGCGACTTGCGAGGATCGGAGGGCTGCGTCCTTCCGATCTGCGGGCGAACCCAGCCGAACTTCGGCGCGGGCGGGCGGCATCAGGCGGGTCGAACCGCCCTTCGCCCCCGGCGTCATTCGAGCTGGACCGCCCCGCCCCCGGCGTCAGGAGGCCTGGACCGCCCTCCCCCGCCCCCTCCGCCGGCGTCAGGCGGACGGAGCCGGCGCCGGTTCCTCGACAGGTGACACAGCCGGATCCGGCTCCCCGGAGGCGGCATCGTCAGGAGCAGGTGCCTGCGGTGCTTCCGCCCCGGTGATGCGGCGCTGCGCTGCGGCCGCCCGGTCCAGCGCCGCCTTCAGATCATCCTGGGCAGAGCCGTAGGCCGCGAAGTCACCCTCGGCCAGAGCTGTCTCGCCGCGGATGTAGGCGTCCTGGGCCTCGACCAGGGCCGCGGTCAGGTCGGCCTGGGCGTCCGCGGTCGGCTGCTCGGTTCCCGCCCCGGGCTCCTCGCCACCTTGTTCCGGGGCCTTGCCGGAGAAGACGTCGGCCAGGGCCTCGGTGAGGGTGTTGCGCAGCACGGTCGTGTCTCCGTAGGTCACCAGCACCTTGCGCAGCAGGGGGAAGCCGGCGGTCTGGGCAGCCCGCACGTACACGGGCTCCACGTAGAGCAGCCCGTTGCTGACCGGCAGGGACAGCAGGTTGCCGAACTCGACCTCCGCGCCACCGCGGCGCAGCAGCGTCAGTTGCTCGGCGATCGCCGGTTCGGACTCGAAGTTGTTCTGCACCTGGGTCGGTCCGGGCACCGTGGTGTTCCGGGGCAGTTGCAGCACCCGGATCGTGCCATAGGTCGGCCCCGGGTCGGAGTCCACCGACATGAACGCGGCCAACGTCTGGCGGTTCTTCGGCGCGAACGTGGTCGTCAGGGAGAACCTCGGCTCCGTGGTGCCGGGCATCCGCAACGTCAGGTAGTACGGCGGCTGCGGAGAGGCGACGGCCCGGTTGGTCGGGTCATCGGGGATGGTCCAGAAGTCCTGGCCGTTGTAGAAGCTGGCCGGGTCCTGCACGTGGTAGCGCGAGAGGATCTTGCGCTGCACCTTGAACAGGTCCTCGGGGTAGCGGAAGTGATCCACCAGCTCGGCCGGTGCCGCGTCCAGCGGGGTGACCGTGTTGCCGAAGGCCTTGGACCACGTCTGCAGCAGCGGGTCGCTGGGGTCCCACGCGTAGAGGGTGACCGTGCCGTCGTAGGCGTCGACCACGGCCTTGACCGAGTTGCGCAGGTAGTTGATCCGCGCGCTGGGCAGTGCGCTCACCGATGTGGAGGTGGCCGTGATCGCGTCGGTCGTGGCGTCGCTGAGCGTGGTCCGCGAGGAGTAGGGATAAGCATTGGTGGTGGTGTAGGCGTCGATGATCCACTTGACCCGGCCGTTGACGACCACCGGGTAGGGGTCCCCATCGGTGGTCAGCCACGGCGCCACCTTGTTGACCCGGGTCACCGGCTCGCGGTCGAACAGGATCACCGACTCGGAGTTGACCAGCGAGCTGAGCACGATGTTCGGGTCCTGGAAGCGCGCGGCGAACAGCAGCTTGTTGAAGATGTTGCCGACCGGGACGCCGCCTTCGCCGGTGTAGGTGTTGTTGCGCTGGCCGGTCGGCGAGGTGTCGTCGGGGAAGTCCAGCTCGCGGGGCTCGGTGCCCTCCGGGCCGCCGACGATGGAGTAGTTCGGGGAATCCTCGCCGAAGTAGATCCGGGGCTGCTCGATGTCCAGCTCGCCGATCGTGGGGATGTCGGAGGCGAAGAAGCCGGGCCGGCCGTCGCCCTGGATGGTGTTGTCGTAGGCGGCCACGACGCCGTAGCCGTGCGTGTAGACGGCGTGGTCGTTGGCCCAGTTGCGCTCCCCCACCCCGTCGAGGTTCACCTCGCGCACCGCGATCACGGCACCGCGATCGGTGCCGCCGTCCAGGGCGTAGCGGTCGATGTCCAGGATGTCGGGGAAGGAGTAGAAGCCACGGATCTGCTGGAGCTGGCGGAACGTCGGCGACACGACGGCCGGGTCGAGCAGGCGAATGTTGTTCAGGGTGCCGGCGTCCTCCTTGAGGGTCTCGACGCTGGCCGCACCCTCACCGGAGTAGTCCTGGAAGTCGGCGTCGGCCAGGCCGTACGCCGCGCGGGTGGCCTCGATGTTGCGCTGGATGAACGGCTGCTCGCGCACCACCTCGGAGGGCTTGACCTGGAACTGCTGGACGATCGCCGGGTAGATCCCGCCGATCACCAGCGCGGAGACGGCCAGCAGCCCGGTGCCGACCAGCGGCAGGATCCAGCCCTGCCGGAACGCGTTGGCGAAGAACAGCAGCGCGCAGACCAGGGCCACCACCACGAGGATGTTCTTGGCCGGCAGGACCGCGTTGACGTCGCGGTACTTCAGGCCGGTGAAGCCCTCGACCAGGGGCTCGGCCTTGATGGCCAGGCCGTAGCGGTCCAGCCAGTAGCCCAAGGCCTTGACCAGCATGAACAGCCCGCCCAGAATGGACAGTTGCACGTGCGCCGCCCGGCTGGTGCGCGGGGAGGCGCCCTGCAGGCGCAGGCCGCCGTAGACGTAGTGGGTGATCGCCGCGGCAAGCAGGCAGATCATCAGCACGGCGACGGTGAACCCGAGCAGGAAACGCAGGAACGGGTACTGCAGGGCGAAGAAGCCGATGTCGACGTTGAACTGCGGATCAGTCTCACCGAACGGGGTCGCGTGCCGCCATGCCAGGAACGACTGCCACTGCGAGGAGGCCGACATCCCCGCCATGACGCCCAGCAGCACGGGCACGCCGATGAGGATCAGCTTGTGGAAGGGCTCGAGGGTTGCGCGATAGCGCTCGAGGGAGATCTGCTCGGCCGACATGACGCCCAGCTCGGGCCGGTAGCGGTGCGCGATCCACATGGTCACCCCGACTGCTGTGGCCATGATCAGCCCGAACAGCAGGAACAGCCCCACCTGGGTGATCAGCAGCGTGTTGAACACCGGGGTCTTGTCCACCGAGGCGTACCAGAGGAAGTCTGTGTAGAAGGACGTGAAGATCATGAACACGATCCCGAGCACGCCCAGGACGATCAGCGTGGGGACCAGCGGTCCGGATTTCCGGGCCGGTGCGGTCGGGGCGGGGCGTCGGGGCGGGGTTGGCATCTCAAAGCTCACGGGGTCAAAACTACCTGTATCCGCACGTTTCCACTGCCGAGCGTCGATGTGGACGCCGGTGGGCGGGGGTGTGGGGGCACCGCGGGGGCGCCTCGGGAGCTGCTCGGGGAGCGATCGGGGGCCGCTCGGGAACTGCTCGGGGGGGCCTCGGGGGCCCAGCGGGAGCTGCTCGGGGGGGCCTCGGGCGCCTCGAGGTCCGTGCCAGACGCCACTGGGCGGGTCGCCACGTGCGCACGGGCTGGGGCCCTGCGAGATCGCGATCTTGCGACGACCCTGCTGACGCCAGCGCGCGCTCACGCCCGGCGGCCCGTGGCTGCGACAATGCGGGCATGGATTCCCCGGACCTGTTCGCCGCCGCGATGGACATCGAGGGCCATGTGGCCTCCCAGGGCTGGGACCAGCCTGCGCTGCTGTTCGCCCTGGTGCCCACCGAGCAGGTGCGGGCCGACCAGCCCGAGTTGGCTGCGCAGTTGGGCGTGTCCGAGGGCGGGCCGGCGCTGACCACCTTCGAGCAGCCGGCTCCGCCCGATAAGGAGGAGCTCGACGAGTTCCTGGCCCGGATCCAGTGGCCCGCGGAGATCGTGGGGGCGGCGCTGGTCGTCGAGCGGTTGGTGCTCCCGCCCGAGGCCGAGGCGCAGATCGCCGACCGCCCCGACGCTGCGGCGGCCGCCCGCGAGCACCCGGACGCCCGGGACATGCGGATCGTGGCCGCCGTGACCCGCGACGGGGACCGGATG
>JBAVKQ010000166.1:0-41300 GCA_049688395.1 Candidatus Nanopelagicales bacterium | reverse complement strand
GTGATCGAGTTCCTGACCGGGGCACTGATCAGCGCTCCCCGGCGCGTGGGCAAGCCCCTTCGCGGCGACCTTGCCGGCATCCATTCCGCCCGTCGGGGCACCTACCGCGTGCTGTACCGGATCAATGGCACCACCCGCGAGGTCATCGTGCTCCGCATCGAGCACCGCCGCGATGCCTACCGGCCCCGCTGACCCGGCCATCTTCGTGGTGCGCCCGTTGCCCCTGGGCCTGCTGGGAGGCAGGGCCGTCGATCCTGACGACTTCCGCAACGGTCTGGCGCTGACCGGGCAGCCGCTGGCGCAGCGGGAGGCCAGCTTGGCCCGGACCGCCGAGACTAGCTCTGCTGTCACCACCTACCTCGAGACCCTCAGCAAGCCTGCCGGTGACGTGGAGCCGACCACCTGCTCGGTGGTCCTGTTCGCTGAGAAAGGTTCGCGGTCCTGGGTCTACCTGGACTGTGTCCGGGATCAGATCGGGTTCGCAGGCCCGGCGACCATCGACGGCCCGGACATCAGCATCACCGACCCGCACAGTCCCTAACAACTACAGGCAGCCGGGTACAGCAGCGATGTGGCCGCCGGGATCACCGCCTACGCCACCGCCCTGGTCAACGACTGACCCAGCACCCTCACAACGCAGATCAGCGCACGGCACCGACTCCGGCCCCGGGGAATCCATGGTCGAAGCCCGCGGCGGCCTGGCCGCGACCGTCCCGCAAGTCGATCGAGAAATGGGGGGAACTGTCGAAGGTCCAGGTCGCGCCACGAGGCGCCTGGAGTAGCGGGGCACCTTGGCCGGCACGTGCCGCATTCCGGATTGCCCGTTGAGCGTACTCCATGGTCGCTGGGCTGCTCTTCATCGTGACTCTTGGGGGATTGGGCGGAGCTCCTTGGGGAGGCAGGGGGACTCTTGAGGTCACGCTTCACAGAACGGGCCAGCCGAGCGCGCGCTGCCACGTCCGCCATACTGATGCGTTGGCCCCATGACTGCAGTGAGCTCGAACGCACGTGGTTCACGATCGTGATCGAAGCCATCGTGGGCACCGGCACCGAACTGGACGTCTCGGCCCTAACTCAGATCCTGGCCTCGGTCCACAGCGCGCCGGAGCTGCGTGCACGAACGTCGGAAGTGGTGAAGCGCTAGTGCCGGGGTGTTCCCCGGATTCCGGGGCGTGAGGGTGGACCCACTTCTGCCGCGTGCCGTCCCGGTCAGCGGCGATGCGTCACCGTGCGGCCGGGGGGCTCAGGGAACGAGGTCACCGTTGAGCAGCTCGAACGAACAGTCCAGGTTCCCGTCGAGGATCAATGCCTTGAACAGCTTGGCGGCTGTCGGCGCGGCATCAGGAGAATCCGACTGGGTCAGCGAAGCAACAACTTATGCCGCTGGCGCCTGACCGTCTCCCCGAACCTCCGAACAGAGGTGGCGATCCCCTTGTGCGCGGGCGGTGGCAGCGCAGCGGTTCACCCGAAGAACATCGTCATCGAGATCGGGGCGAGGGAGGCCTGGGTGTTGCCCATCACCATGAGCATGAGGACCAGGCATGTTGCGGCCGCGCCGATGCCGGTGAGCAACTGCGCACTTGCACCCAGCGTCCACTGCCCAGTCCCCTGTCGGGTTCTCCGGATCAGGGATCGCCAGATGCCAGCGCACACCAACGCGATGATCACCAGTAGCGCGGCGCTGATCGCCGCCTTGGGCTGCTGCCAGGCCAGACGTTGCTGCACCAGGGCCTGAACCTGCGCGGGCACAGTCGACGAGCTCGACTGGATCCACGCATCGAACGCTTCATATCGCCCCTGCGCCACTGAGTTCCCGCTCACCGTGTCAAGCATGCTCAGCGACCCCGCGAAACCCTGACGTGGATTCAGCGACGTGCTCACGTTCGCGGCCACGATCATCACGAGAAGCAGACTGACCAGAGCACTGACCACGCCGAAGGCAATGTAGGTCGCCTTCTCGAACGTCCATTTCCCGGTTCCGCCTGGTCTCGGGGCATGGCGGAATCCACGCCAGGCGAGGAAGCAGAGCGTGAGCAGCACCAGCAGGAAGGTGCCACCCACTACGGCCAAGGCCACGTGATAGCGGGTGTAGTCGTCCAGCAGCGCCGTGAAAGCGGCGTTCGATGACCCATCCGATTCGAGCAGGGTGGTCAGCCGACGACGCAATTCCTCATCCACAGGGTCGCCTCAAGTCAGGGCAACGGACCCGTGAGCGTGAGCACACGGACGCCTGCCCAGGGTCCAGCGCATTGTCCTCCACCACGCCAGGGACAGCGATCGAGGGTCCCGTCGCGAGGCTCACCCCGCGGCTCGGGTTCACCGTGTCAAGGGGTGTGACCGACAGGAGGGTGATTCCGAGATCGCGGACTTTGGCGAGCAGGCCGTGGAGCTCCGGTTGGTCGGTCACAACGCCGCGCAGGGTGGTCGTGCCGTCGTCGTTGTGGGTCACGGTGAGGCCCCCGAACCACGCGGACCAGTGCTGGTCGAGGTGTCCCTGGATGCGCAGCTCATAGCCCGCTGGGATGGAGCGCTGGGGGTAGTTCATTGTCAGACCCCCTCCACTGCGGTTCGCGTTTGCCGCGCCCGGCGGACTCCGGGTCGGCGGATGATGGACTCGGCGACTGCGATGTTGATGACCCAACCGGAAGTGATCGACAAGGCGGTGCTGAGGTCACCGGTCCCGAAGATGCCCTCGCTGAGGCCTTGGATGACAGTCTGGGTGCCCGCAGCCACGGCCAGGGCATAGGCGCGGATCATCCAGGCTCGATGCGCGGACACATCCCGGTGTCGGATCGCCTTGAAGCCCAGGACGATGCAGGTGGCCGTGGCGGAGGCGACAACGAGCCGGGCGGTCCACAGCAGGGCGCCGCCGGGCGCGTCGGGGTAGAACAGCGTCATCCAGAGCCCGGACCCGGCAACGGCCAGGCCGGCTGCGACGAGCACGCGCCCGGCTCTGCGGTGCCAGGCGCGATGGCGCCGACGCAACCGGGCAGGGAACTGGAACGCCCCGACGACGACGAACACCGCAGCTGCGGCGATGTGCAGGACGAGGGGGGTGGGCGCGGCCTCGATCCGCGGGTTGGTGGGCAGCACCTGCGGACCGCCGGCGACCTCGAGGAGGCGCAGTGTCCCGGCCGCGAGCGGGATGGCGGTGAGGGCTATCAGCGCAACAGGGACCCGCCAGGTCAACTCCCGCCGGATCCCTGATCGACGCGCAGGCGCCGATCGGGTCACGAGCGCGGCGCTGTGATTCATGCCGCAACCGCTGTCGCGTCGGGCCGACTGCTGACGGTGGCGGTCTGCGGGTCGTGGCTGGGACGCGCGGTGCTCCACAGGGAGTAGCCCAGGCCGATCATGGCGATTCCGTTCGGCAGGGCTAGCAGTCGGTAGAACGCGTCGGGCATGACGGACAGGGCGATGGTGACGCCCCCGCCGAGGGCCAGCAGTGCGCTGGCCCAGCGGGCCAGGACGTGTGCGCGGTACAGGGCGATGCCGAAGATGAGTCCGCCGAGCAGGTAGCCGAGATCCTGGGCCTTGTTCAGGTAGTGCATCAGGCCGAGGTCGCCGCTGGCGGTGCCGCCGGTGGCCAGGGCGATGGCGTCGGTGACGAAGCCGGGGTCGGATCCGGCGACGAGGGGCAGGACGGATGCGGCGATGAGCGTGGTGCTCATGATGAGCAGGTAGCCGCCGGCGAGCAGCAGGTAGCCGATGAGTCCGGGCAGGCCGTTGCGCCGGGCCTGGCTCAGGTACATCCCGGTGATGCCCACCAGCGCGAGCACGGCCATGAGTGCCTTCAGCGAGTTGCGGATGACCACTTCTGTGGTGTTGATGGACGTGACGTCGAGGTGGGGGTGGTTGAACTGGACCCCGATGAAGAGCAGGCCCGCGGTGACCGCGGCGACGCCTGCGGCTCGGGTGAGGGTGGACGATGTGATGGTCACGGTCGGCTCCTTCGCTGTTTCGGTGGTCCTCGGCGGCGGCCTCGGGATGTCCGCAACGTATGGCGGCGGGGTCGACCTCGGCGTCACCACATGTGGTGACCGACGATGTGACTGCGCCCCGCCGCTCGCGGCGGGAGCCTGCGGGGCCGACCTGACTGCCCCGGGGCCCCTACAGCAGACCGAGTTCGCGGGCGCGGCGGACGGCGGCGTACCGGTTGTTGACGTTGAGCTTGGTGAAGATGCGCTTGGTGTGGGTGCGCAGTGTGTTCAGGGACACGAACAACTGGCCGGCGAGCTCGGGTCCGGTGAGGTCGCTGTCGAGCCGGCGTAAGACCTCGAGTTCCCGCTCGCTGAGCGGGTCTGCCAGGGAGACCCGCTCGGGGATCGGTGCGGGTGACATCTGGACGGTGATGGCGGCGTCGAGGAGTCTTCGGGCGTGCTGGCGCAACATGTCGGACCCGCCGCTCCCCTCGGGCGCTGCGGCGTCCTGCAGCAGGGAGAGCATCGGTGCCCCCTCGTCGAGGAACAGGCGCACGTAGCCCTCCGGTTCCGGCGCGCGGACAAATGCCTGCTGCAAATCGGCTCGCGCCTGCGCCCGGTCACCTCGGACATGCAGGGTCATGGCGCGCAGGACGCCGATCTCCAGCAGGCTGCCGGCTCGCGCCGGGGCGGCGTCGTGGAGCCGTTCCAGCAGCGCGAGGACGTCGCTCAGTGGCCCTGCGCTGCGCGCGCCGTCTGGAGCCGTGTTGCGGAGGTGCCGGGCCAGCAGGAGCCGCACGAGGGTGAGGTACTCGTACTCCCGCAGGAAGGTCACGTCGTCGCTGGCCGTGACCCCGCGGTCGCGCGCCCATTCCTCGGCCGGGTCGAGGTCGCCGGCCGCGATCTGCACACGGGCTCGAATGGCAGCGATGGGACGCAGCTGCGGATAGAAGCCGGCCCGGTAGAGCTCGTGGGCCTGGTCGAGCAGCTTCACCGCGCCGACGTGGTCCCCGGAGGCGGAGCGGATCTGCGCGGCGGCCACGAACCACCGGTACCGGTTCTCGGTGATCGTGCTGTGCTCACGTAGCACCCTCGCGGTCTCGAGGTGTTCCGCTGCCCGGGCCAGGTCGTTGAGCTCGCGGTCCAGCTCGGCCAGCCCCACGTGCAGGTCGGGCGTGGCCCGCGGGTACGGCTCGCCGCCCCGGGTCGCGGTCACCAGGGCCTGCTCGTACAAGCGTCGCGCCTCGTGTGGACCGCCGGCGGTGAGCCACATGTCACCCAGCACCACGGTGCTGTCCAGTGCGTCGACCAGATTGCCGGCCGCGTGCAGGCTGCGGACCGCCGCCGAGAAGGTGGTCAGTGCTTCGTCCACGTCGCCGCCGGCCCACGCCGCCAGACCGAGGAATCCGCCGCCGGCCCCGCGGACGAAGTGGTCCCGGGGCCCGGCCAGGTCCACGGCGTGGCGCGCGTGGGCGACCGTGGCCGGGACGTCGCCGAGCGCCTGCGCCAACGCCGCGCGATAGACCGACAGGGTGGCCGGTGCGGTGCGCAAGTCCTCGGTGTCCGCCCACCTCGCCGCGAGCTCAGGGTCGACAGCGCCGGCAGCCAGAGCGTCCTCGGCGTCGTCGAGCCGACGTTGCATGCCGGCCAGGTCACCGGCCATCATCAGCGACCACGCGGACATGATGCTGAGCACCGGGCGTCGCTGCGTCACGCGCTCGGGGAGTGCGCGAATCCAGTCCAGCATCAAGGCATCGGACCGGGTGCGGCGCAGCTCCGGCAGGGCCGACTCGATCAGGTACGCGGCTCGCTCGTCCTCGCCAGCGGCGAGGGCATGGCCGACGGCATCGGACAGGAGGCCATGAGCGGCGTACCAATGGCTGGCCGCCCGATGCAGCGCGGGCACCTGTTCCAGGTGCTCGGCCAGGAGGCGAGCCCGCAGGACGTCGCCAAAGAGGTGGTGATACCGGTACCAGGTGCGCTGCCCATCGAGTGCGATCACGAACACATTGGCCCGGTCCAGTTCCTCGAGGACGCGAGCACCGTCCGCGCTTTCGGTGACAGCGTCGCACAAGGGGCCGGTCAGGCGTTGCAGGATGGAGGTTCGCAGCAGGAAGCCGCGCACCTCGGCGCTCTGTCGCGCCAGGACTTCATCGACCAGGTAGTCGATCACGAGGCGGTTGCTGCCGGTGAAGTCCCTGATGAAATCGACGATCGCCCCGCGCTCAGCCAGTCCACGCAGGGACAATGCAGCCAGCTGAAGGCCGGCGATCCACCCCTCCGTGCGCTCCTCGAGGGCCCGCACGTCGCTGTCGTCGAGGTCCAGGCCCATCACGCCGTTGAGGAAGGCGCGCGCCTGCGCCGGTGCGAAGCGAAGCTCCGCGGCCCGAACCTCTGTCAACTGTCCGCGGCTACGCAGCCGGGACAGCGGCAACGGCGGATCCGAGCGCGTCGCCACCAGCAGATGCAGTTGCTCGGGCATGTGGTCCAGCAGGAAGGTCATCGCCTCGTGAACCTCGGGCGTCACGATCGCGTGGTAGTCGTCGAGCACCAGCAGCCAGTGGCGGCCGGGTCGGCGCCGACCCTCGTGTTCGAGCCTATTGACGACCGCGGTGACTGCCGAAGACGGGTGCGCCGCCATCAGGGCGTCCAGCTCCTCGACGTCCAGGTCGAGCCCGACGCCGCACAGCGCCGCCCACAAGTGGGCAAGAAACCGCGACATCGTGTTGTCGCCCTCGTCGAGGGAGAGCCAAGCCACCTTGATGTCGGCGTCGGACCGGCGCGCTGCCCACTCGCTGAGGAGCGTCGACTTCCCGAACCCAGCGGGCGCCGAGATCAGGGTCAGCCGGTGACCGCGGACCAGTGTGCCGTCCAAACGCTCGTCAAGGCCTGGCCGCGCCACCAACCCCGACCTTGGCGTCGGCGGGAACAACTTGGTGGCGAGCACCGGAGTGGGCACCCACGGATCATAGAAGCCGGTCACCTGCGACCGACCCGCAACGCCAGCGACCGCAGTCCAGAGGGCCACGTCCACCATGGTGGCCAGTCGTGGATCCGTGCGCCACGTGGCAGCAGCGGTCACTACAGAATGGCCACGCTGGCATGGAAGGGTCGTGGCCGACGACCGCCACCACCACCACCGGGCGTACGCCCTTTCGCCGCCAGTCGGGCGCCCGTTCGTTGCTTGCGGACGGCGTTCACGACCCGGTCCCGATCACGCATCCGCCGTTGCCCGGTTTCGGCATGTTGATGGATCGTGGCGTAGTGGCAGGCTGCAGACATGGCCGCCGTGATCCACCTGGTAACCGTCGTTGACATCGATGACGGGCCCGCTGCGCTGCACCCACCGATGGTCAACGGGCTAGACACCCACGACAACTCCTGAGAACCGACCCAGACCCGCCACGACACCTGACCGCCAGCATGAGGCTCACCTGGTGTGGGCTCGTACCCAATGACATGACAGCGAACCACCGCGTGATCTGCCCAGATCTCCAAAGACGTCAACCAGAACTCGCTGCCCGCCAGCCGCCCGAGAGCCTCGATCGGCGCAAACACGACCGGCAAAGCAGGCGACCGGGCCCTCATCCAACGATTACACCGAACAGCACAGCGCAATGCCCGGCAGACCCTCAGTCGTCACCCACCCCGAAGCCCGAGGTCGCCAAGCAGATGACCGCCGAAGGCAAGACGATCAACGACGTCTACGCGACCGTGGGCATCGCGTCTAACCGCCGCGCATGACTGTCCACCGCACCCGGGCCGGACTGCCTGGTCGCATGCGTCCCGCAAGCCGAACGATCTGCGGGATCGGTGGACGCAAATGCGGGCCTACGGCGTGTGAGCGCGAGGGGCCGTCCCGCCGGACCTGTCCGGTGATCGTCACCGGGACGGGGACGTCGTGCGGCACCCGCGCTATGTCCTAGGAGAGAGGTTGATGAGACATCGACCCTCGACGTCGGTTGCGTCCGGGAGTCGGTGAAGGCTCCGCGGGCCGCGGTGTAGACACAGTGCCCTTGCGGAGCGCTCCCGTCCGGGTGGGGGAGGGGTCTGCTGCACCGCCCGGTGACGTCGCTGTTCCTGTGTCCTGCGTGCTGTCGCACCGATGGCTTCACGGATTCTTCATCGCGAGGAGCGGGTATCCACATGCTCGCAGTCCATGCTGAGGGCACGACTCGTGGGAGGCGATGGCGATGACGTGGTGGCATGACGGCTGGTACACCGGCTGGGGCGCCGGCTGGATGGTGTTGATGATGTTGGGTTGGGGGGCCGTGCTCGGGTTGGGGGTCTGGGCCCTAGTGGCGTTGACCCGCGGGAAGTCCCAGAGTCCGCCCGGACCGCCACCCGAGACCCCGGGCGAGGTCCTCGATCGGCGGCTGGCAGCCGGCGAGATCACCACTCAGGAGTACCAGGAGGCATGCACCCTGTTGCAGACCCATCCCGGGCCGAGGTCGGGATCCGGGTGACCGAACCCGGCGGGTGGCCGAAGATGGTCCGGTGACCCCTTCTGCTGACCATGCCGCTGCCGGTCGTGTGCTCGTGGTCGATGACGAGGCGCCCCTGGCCCGGGTGGTGGCCTCGTACCTGGAGCGGGAGGGCTTCGACGTCGGGCTGGCCTTCGACGGCCCGACTGCAGTCGCTGCCGCCCGGGAGCGACCCCCGGAGTTGGTGGTGCTCGATCTTATGCTTCCCGGGTTCGACGGGCTGGAGGTGTGCCGGCAGCTGCGCACGTTCTCCGACTGCTATGTGATCATGCTGACGGCCCGCGACGACGAGCTCGACAAGGTCGTCGGGCTGACGGTGGGTGCCGACGACTACCTGGTGAAGCCGTTCTCGCCACGGGAGTTGGTGGCCCGGGTGCGGGCGATGCTGCGGCGCCCCCGCTCCCTGGGTGCCGCCGCGCCCGAGTCGGATTCGATGGAGCCGGTCGTCGTCCGCTTCGGTGGCGTCGCGGTGGACCTGACGGCCAGGCTGGTGTGGGTGGAGGGCACTGAGGTGGACCTGACGCGTACGGAGTTCGACCTCCTCAGTGCCCTCGTGTCCGAACCCCGGCGGGCGTTCAGCCGCCGCGAGTTGATCAGCCGGGTGTGGGATTCGGACTGGTACGGCGATGAGCACATCGTCGATGTCCACGTCGGGCATCTGCGTCGCAAGTTGGGTGATGAGGCCGCGAACCCCCGGCGCATCCGCACCGTGCGCGGTGTGGGCTACGGGATGGCCCGCTGATGGCGCGCCCGGTGGGCCTGGCCGCGCGCCTGCTGGGCGCCCAGCTGGTGGTGATCCTCATCGCCGGCGTCACGTTGGTGGGCGCTCTGGCCCTGATCGCTCCCGGGCTGTTCGCCGAGCACCTGAACCGGACCGGGGAGGACAGCCCGGAGGTGGAGCGGCACGCGCAGGAGGCGTTCGCCTCGTCGATGTCGATCGCGTTGGCCCTGTCCGCGGTCGTGGCGGTGGTCACGGCCCTGGCCCTGTCCTGGGTGGTGAGCCGGCGGGTCGCGCGACCCATCGCGGACCTGTCCGAGGCCGCCGTGCAGGTAGCCGCGGGGAACTACGACGTCACGGTGCCCAGCTCGACGTTCAGCCAGGAGATCTCGGCGTTGACCGGCTCGTTCCAGGACATGACCCAGCAGTTGCACCGCACCGACACCGCCCGCGGCCAGCTCCTGGCCGACCTGTCCCATGAGCTGCGCACTCCTCTGGCCACCCTGGAGGCGCACATCGACGGCCTGCAGGACGGGGTGGTACCGGCCACCGACGAGTCGTTCGACGTGATGCGCGCCCAGATCACCCGGCTGGGGCGGCTGGCCACCGACATCCGGCAGGCCGCCGACGCCCAGGAGCACGCCCTCGGGCTGAAGCTGAGCAGGACGGCCGTGGCGCAGCTGCTCACAACCGCGGTGAAGTCCGCCGAGGCGCGCTACCAGGCCGCCGGGGTCGCGCTGCGACTTGCCGCCGATCGCCGCTGTGGCACTGCCGTGGTCGATCCCGACCGGATGCAGCAGGTGCTGGGCAACCTGCTGGACAACGCCCTGCGGCACACTGCACCGGGAGGCTCGGTACAGGTCTCCTGCGCGCCAGGGGCCGGCGGTGCGTTCGTCGTCGAGGTGACCGACGACGGTGCGGGGATCCCGACCGATCAGCTGGACTCGGTGTTCGTGCGGTTCCACCGGGTGGACCCTGCGCGCCGTGGCGACCGTGGGACCGGGTCCGGGCTCGGCCTGACGATCGCCCGGGCGATCGTGGCCGACCACAGCGGCACGCTGACAGCCCACAGCGAGGGCCCCGGATGCGGGGCGACGTTCCGGCTCACCCTCCCAGTGGCGGGTCCAGCCGCCTGACGTCGGTCCACCGCTGGGAGCGCGTGGTGCGGGCGCGTCAGTGGGCGGCCAGGCCCGTGATCCGCGGTGTGAAGGTCCGGCCCGCATCGCTCGACTCCCAGATAGTGGACCCGGCCAGGGCCACCACCCGGTCACCGTCGGCACCCAGGGCCTGCGGCTGACCCACCAACTCCCCGGCCTGCGCCCAGGTGGTTCCGGCGTCGGTGGACACGTGCAGCGTGTTGTCGGTGGCAATCGCGTACACGGTCGGCCCGGTCCAGGCCAGGAAGGCCAGCCGCGGGGCGTCGGAGATCTCCTGGAAGGTCCGCCCACCGTCGGTGCTGCGCACCGGCCCGGACGCCCTGGTGCCGATCACCCGGCGCGAGTCGGTCGGGTCCAGCGCGAAGTCGAACAGCTCCGGGGCGCCCAGATCGCTCCAGGTGGCCCCTGAGTCGTTGGAGCGCAGGAACCTTCCGTCGTGGGCTGAGAGCCCCTGGACCGTCGAGTCCTGGGCACGCAACCGGTGGAAGTCGACCTCACCGAGCAGGGATTTCGACGCCCAGGTGCGCCCGCCGTCGGCAGAGGTCTGCAGGCCCAGGTCCGCCGGCGCGTCCTGGTCGTCGCCGGGATGCCCCGAGGAGTACGTGGTCGGGCCTGCCTGCGCGAATCCCATGACATCGAAGGCCTGGTCGCTGACCTGCTGGGCCGGCTGGCCGGGAGCTTGGGACCAGAGCCCCTCGTGGGTTCCGATCCGCAGCAGGTCGCCGTCGAGGGTCAGGTTGTGGACGTGCGCCCACTCCCGGGCCGCGGCCACCGGCACCGCAGCGGCCTCGGCAGCGGACGGGTCGATGGGCGCACCCCCCACAGGCGCCGAGGCCGAGGGTTCGCCGGGCAGGCTCGGCACGGCCTCGTCGCCGGTTCCGCTGGAGCAGGCCGCCAGCAGCAGGGTGCCCGCCAGTGTGAGGGGGATGAGTCGGGGGGTCGCCATGAGCGCTCCTGGTGCTTCGGGGTGGGTCGGGCGTGGTGATCGGGGCCCTCTGGGCCGTCGCGGATCGCCCTGCGGGCAGTCGATCTCAGCTGCTGTGGCCCCAGTCCCAGCGGGCAGTCCGGCTGCAGCTGCCCGGTTTGAATGAACGTCCTGCGGTGAAGCGGGCGCTACTCGACGCGCAGGTCCACGCGGCGTAGGAGTTGGGCGTTGATCGCCACGACGATGGTGCTGATCGACATCAGCAGCGCGCCCATGGAGGGCGGCATGAGCAAGCCCCGGGGGGCCAGGATGCCGGCGGCCAACGGGATCATGACGATGTTGTACCCGGCACCCCACCAGATGTTCTGCAGTTGCTTGCGGTAGCTGGCCGCACTGAGGATCAGGATGCGCACGATATCCAGGGGGTTGCTCTTGACCAGGATCAGCCCCGCGGACTCGACGGCCACGTCGGTGCCGCCACCGATGGCGATCCCGATGTCGGCCCGGGTCAGTGCCGGGGCGTCGTTGACGCCGTCACCGACCATCGCGACCATTCGGCCGCCCTTGCGCAGGTCGGCGATGTAGGCGTCCTTGTCCGCGGGCAGGACCTCGGCTCGATAGGTGTCGATACCCAGTTCGTCGGCCACGGACTTCGCCACCGCCTCGCTGTCGCCGGTCAGCATCGCGACCTCCACGCCGCGCTCGTGCAGGGCGCGGACGGCGCGGTAGCTCTCGGCGCGGATGACGTCGGCCAGGGCGAACGCCGCGACCGGCCGGCCCTCGCGCATCAGGTACACCACCGAGGCGCTGTCCTTGCCCGCCTGGGCGGCGAACTGCGCCAGGGCCGGGTCGGGCTCGGCGTCCAAGGACTCCAGCAGCCGGGGACCTCCCACGTGCAGGGTTGCCCCGTCGATCACGCCGGAGACGCCCCGACCCTTGAGGATCTCGAATCCGGACACGCTGGGCAGGTCCAGGTGCCGGGACTCGGCCGCCCCGCGGATGGCCCGAGCCATCAGGTGCTCGGAGTCGCCCTCGAGCGCGGCCGCGTCCCGCAGCGCCTCGTCCTCCTCGGTCCCGTCGACGGTGGCGATGGCATTGACCCCGATCGAGCCCTGGGTCAGGGTGCCGGTCTTGTCGACGGCGATCACCTCCAGCAGCCGGGCGGTGTCGATCGCCTCGCGGTCGCGGATCAGGACCCCGTTGGCTGCGGCGAGTTGGGTGGTGTTGGCCACGACGAGCGGGATCGCCAACCCCAGCGCGTGCGGGCAGGCGATCACCAGGACCGTCACCACCCGGGCGATCGTCACCTGGTCGACACCGCCTTCGATGATCGACCACACCGCGAACGTCACCCCGGCCGAGGCCAGCGCCGCCCAGAACAGCAACGCGGCCGCCCGGTCGGCCAGCAACTGCGTGGAGGACTTGCTCGCCTGCGCCTCGGAGACCAGCCGCATGATCCCCGCCAGGGCGGTGTCCTCGCCGATCGCGGACACCGCTACGCGCAGGCTGCCGTTGCCTTCGTTGACCGTGCCCGCGATGACCCGGGTCCCCGGCTCCTTGCCGACGGGTGCGGACTCGCCTGTGATCATCGCCTCGTTGACCTCCGACGCACCCTCGCGCACCTCGCCGTCGGCAGGAACGCTGGACCCGGGACGGACCAGGAAGATGTCGCCGACCACCAGGTCGGCCGCGGGCCGCTGCTCCACCTGCCCGTCGTCGAGGAGCACTTCGGCGGTGTCGGGCATCAGGCTGGCCAACGCATCCAGGGCACCCGAGGCCTGGCGCACGCTGCGCATCTCCAGCCAGTGCCCGAGCAGCATGATGTCGATCAGGGTGACCAGTTCCCAGAAGAAGTCGTCGCCCAGGTCGAACACGAGCGTGGCCATGCTGAAGGCGTAGGCCACGGTGATCGCCATCGAGATCAGCGTCATCATCCCCGGGGAACGGCCCCGGAGCTCTGACCACGCCATGCTCAGGAACGGAGTGCCGCCGTAGCCGAAGACGATCGTGGCCACGACCGGGACGATCAGGCCACTACCGGGGAAGGCGGGGGCGGTGTATCCGAACCAGCCCTGGATCGTGGCACTCCAGAACAGCACCGGCACACTCAGTACCAGTGACACCCAGAACCGCCGCCGGAACATCTGCTCGTGCCCGGCGTGACCGCCCCCATGGCCGGCGTGCTCTCCGCCCTGACTGCCGTGCTCGCCATGCTCGGGTCCACCGGGGCCGGGCGACGCTGCCGCGTCGACGCTCATGTCGTGATCGTGGCCATCGGCACGGTGCCGTTCACTGCCAGCCCGCTCATCGGCCTCGAGCCGGCAGACCCGACAGCACGAGCACGAACCAGGCTCCGGTGTGATGCGATCGGTCGTGTCCACATCCATCAGGGCACCTCCCACTGCTAGTCCTGCCCGAGGGGCCGGGGTGGCACCTCAGGTCTCCCATGTCCGCACGGCGCGCACGGCGCGCACGGCGCCGTCACATCGACTCTGGGGTGGGAGTCCCCGGTGATCCCCTACCCCGCGGGCTGCAGCGCACACAGGATCGGCTGCGGTCCCAGCCCATCCCGGAAGCCTTGCCCGAGGTCGTGCAGATCGGCCGATGATCGGATCAAGATTCGATGTTGCCCGAGGTGGTCCCGATACCCATGGGGGGTAGAAGCTGACGGTGGGGTGTTCGATCTTCTGGACCCGCTGCTCCACCGGGTGTTCGGTTTCCACGTCACACGCGCCACCGAGGACAACATCAAGGCCGGCGGTCTGCATGTCGAGCAGGTGCGCCACTGGGGGATCTGGCGGGAGATCCACGCCACGGCGACCACGTAGCCGTCACCGGGCGCCGGTCCGCGGGCAGGCCGGGGAGCCCAGGGCAGCGATTGGACCCGACGCAGGTGCCCACCCGTGTGCCCGCTCACGTGGTCAGCAACTCTTGCATGGTGGCGATCTCGGCCTCCTGGCCGCTGATGATGCCATCGGCCAGAGCCTTGACGTCCGGGTTCGTGGTCGTGCTGGCGACCTGTTCGGCCATGCTGATCGCGCCTTGGTGATGGGCGATCATCATCTGCAGCCACATGGTGTCGAAGCCCGTTCCGGTGGCCATGGCCAGGGTGTCCATGTCTTGGGCGGTCATCATCCCGGACGCGGTCATGCCGCCCATGTCCATGTCGCCGTGGTCCGTCCCTGCGTCGGTGGTGCCGGGCATCGTGATCGGGGCTCCCCAGTCGCCGAGCCATTGGCGCATCATGGTGATCTCGGGGTCCTGCGCAGCCTTGATCGCAGCCGCCAGGGCCTTGACCTCGGGGGAGGTGGCGTTGGCGGTGGCCATGTCGGCCATCTCGATGGCCTGCTGGTGGTGAGGGATCATCAGCTGGGCGAAGGCGATGTCGGCGGCGCTGCCCCTCGCGAAGAAAGCGGCAGCGCTGCTCGTCCCGGCGTCCGCCGATGGGCTGCTCGGAGCGGTGGCGGGGGTGTCCGAGGTGGCGGCGCAGCCGGTCAGCGCGCCGGCCAGGGCCAGGCCCGCGGCGATGATGAGGATGGGGCGTGTGCGCATTGCGTGCTCTCCTTGACGGTGCGGCGCCGAGGTGGTTCCCGGCCCCACGTGGGTGGGTTGGGGGTCAGGTGGTGCATTCCAGGCGGTTCGACAGCACCCCGCCCGGCAGCTGGCGGCGGGTGAATCTCCGGTCCGTCAAGATGGTCGGCCCCTCCAGTGATGGCGGACGCCCAGGCAGGGGACCGCGTCAAGGGTCCAGTCTGCGTGGCCACCTACTCAGGTATCTCTGACTTCCCACGAACATTCGATGAAGATGGGCCGACCGTCGGGGTCGTGGCGTCAGGCGGGGTTGCTCGTGCCATCTGCGCGATCTCGCCCTCGACGATCTCGATTGCCCACGCGCTGTCTTCGCTGGGGGAGTGCAGCAGGTGGATCGCCAACCCGTCGATGAGTGCATGCAGTCGGCGGGCCTGCGCGATGGTCTGGCCATCACGAGGCCGTCGCGTCAGGTTCTGGACCAACTCGGTGCACAGCGCTGCGATCTGTTGGTACGCGTGATCCCGGATGGTGGCGAGTTCGGGCAGCGCGGGAGCCTCGGCGATCAGGGCCAGGTTGACCTCGAGTTCGGCCCTGCTGTCGGGCTCCAGAGGCAGAAGCTGGCGTACTACCTGCAGCGCGTACTGCGGATAGTCCAGTTTCTCCTGCGGTCGGGGGAGGGCCAGGATGCGGTCGGTGGCCCGTCGCACCATGAGCTCGGCGGAGAACGCCAGCAGCTCGGCGCGCGTCGGGAAGACGTGCCGAAGCGAGCCGACGACCACGCCGGCCTCCTCGGCGACCGTACGCACCGACACCGCGCCGATTCCGCGCTCCACGATGATGCGCCACAGTGCGTGGGCCAACTGCTCCTTGCGCTGCTCCCGATCGATGGTCCTCGGCACACAGCGCACACTAGCACGACTGTGCTACGTTCTGTGGAAACACAGTTGTGCTACCACCGGGAGTGACTCATGGACGTGGTCCTGGCAGTCATCATTGCCTGCGAGATCGGCTCCTGGGTCCTCGTCGCCCCGGGCCTGACTTCGCGCTACGCCCTGGGCCGCCGACGGGTCGGCGCGGTCCTGCTGGCGCTGGCACCCGTGGTCGACCTCGTACTCCTGACCGCGGTCGTCATCGATCTGCGCGCTGGGGCCACAGCACACTTCTCCCACGGCCTCGCGGCGCTCTACATCGGGGTCTCGATCGCCTACGGCCACTCCATGATCAGGTGGGCCGACGGGCGCTTCGCGCATCACTTCGGCCACGGTCCTGCCCCCAGGAAGCTCTACGGCCGGCAGCACCTGGCACAGTGCTGGGCGGACGTCGCCCGCACGGGCACTGCGGTGCTCATCGCGGCCGGGATCATCAGCCTGCTTCGGATGCTCGTCGAGGACCCCACCCGGACCCAGGCACTGCTCGGGGTCCTTCCCCTCTTGGGCATCTGGTTCGCGATCGACGCCCTCTGGGCGATCAGCTGCACGCTGTCCCCACGCAAGCGACCCGCCGGGATCGTCCAACAGCAGCACCTGGCCGGGCAGGTGGAGTGACCTGATGCTTGGCCACCACTCGGCAGCAGCGGGACGCCGTGCTGTGGGAAGGGCCCCGAATGTCGCATTCGCCCTTAAGTGTTCGTGGAGGAGGGCCGAAGGCGGGTGCATGGAAGCGAAGAGCGGGGGGAGCGGCCAGGTGCTGCTCGTGTCCTCGGGTGTCGTGGCTGGGCTCGTGTACATGACCGTGCCGTACTCGCGGATCACTGAGTTGGTCCTGTTCGACGGGATGGTCTTGCTCGCGCTGGCCGCCGCGGCGCTTGGCGCGTGGCGGGCCCGTGCCACCTGGCCCACTCCGTGGCTGCTGCTCACGTTCGCCCTCGCGGCGTTCCTCGCCGGGGAGCTCACCTGGTTGTGGTTCCTGGCCCATGACCGGGACCCCTTCCCGTCGGTGGCCGATCTGGTGTACCTGGTCGGCTACGTCTTCCTGGGGATGTGCGCCTGGGTCCTGGCCTCCGGCTCGACGGCGCGCGACCGGCTGGCCTCCCTGGACGCTGGCATCCTCTCGGTGGCTGTGGGCGCGTTCCTGTGGGTGGGCCTGGTTCAGCCCTACGCCTCGGATCCGACCCTGGACGCTCTGACGAAGTTCGTCACGATCGCCTACCCGGTGGCCGACCTGTTCGTGTTCGGGTTCGTGCTGAGCCTGCTGCTGTCCCGGGGGGGGCAGACCCGTGCTGTGCGGCTGTTCGCCGTGGGGGTCTCGCTCACGCTCGGCGCAGACATCGCGTTCTCGGCGCAGGACCTCGCGGGGGCCTACGCACCCGGCTCGGTCCTGGACATGGCCTGGATCCTGGGATACGCGTTCATGGCCGCTGCCGCCCTGGACCGCAGCGCAGGTCACCGCCCGCAGGTCCCGGCCGATCACGGGCTGGGCAAGGGTCGGCTGGCTGCCGTGCTGCTTGCGGTGGCCGCCCCCCAGCTGCTGCTGCTCGAGGCCCTGGGCGATGAGGGCCTGCTCGGCGCGACGGTCCCGGCCATCGCTGCGGTCACCGGGAGCTTGGTGAGCATCCTGATCGGGCTGCGCCTGTGGTCGCTGCTCGGGCGGGCGCGCAGAACAGAGGCCACCCGCGGCGGGCAGCGCCTGGCCGCCGTCGTCGAGCATCTGTCCGACGCGGTCGTGCTGCTCCGCGCGGACGGATCGATCACCTACGCCAGCCCCGCGGTCCACCTCTGGGGCCACGACCCGCAGGCCGCCATCGGGACCACGCTGATCGACTGGCTGACCGAGGCCGACCGGGCCGGGCTCGAACGCCAGTTGGCCAGTCTGATCGGGGCGCCGTGCGGCACCGAGGTGGGGGCGCAGGGTCAGGTGATCGCCACCGACGGCAGCACCCACGCGGTGGAGGGCACGATCCGCAACCTTCTCGAGGACCCCGCCGTCGGCGCCATCGTGGTGACCCTGACCGACGTCTCCGAGCGCCAGGAGCTCGAGGCGCAGCTGCGCAGGAAGGCCTTCCACGACGACCTGACCGGGCTGGCCAACCGTGAGCTGTTCACCGACCGGCTCCAGCACGCCCTGCGCCGCGCCCGTCGGCAGGAGGGCATCCTGGGCGTGGTCGTGATGTTCATCGACCTCGACGACTTCAAGGCCGTCAACGATGGGCTGGGCCATGCGGCGGGAGACGAACTGCTGCGCAACGTCAGTGACCGGATCCGGTTGTGCGTGCGCCCCGCGGACACCGTGGCGCGCCTGGGCGGCGACGAGTTCGCGATCCTGCTCGAGGACCTGGCCACCCTCGACGAGGCCGCGAACGTCGCCAAACGGGTCCTGGAGATGCTCATGCTGCCCGTGCGAGTCCTCGACAGCGACATCGCGGTGCCGGCCAGCATCGGTGTGGCCCCGCGGACCACCGGCTGCTCGGCCGAGTCCCTGCTGCGCGATGCCGACATCGCCATGTACAGCGCCAAGGCGTTCGGCAAGGGCCGGGTAGAGGTCTTCGACGACGACCTGCGTGTCGTTGCCCAGCGTCGCCTGAAGCTGCGCATCGAGCTGCCCAGCAGCTTCGCCGCCGGGGAGTTCCGGGTCGCCTACCAACCCCTGCACTTCATAGCCGATCATCGCGTCACCGGGTTCGAGGCACTTCTGCGCTGGGATCACCCCGAGCACGGGTCCATCTCCCCAATCGAGTTCATCCCCGCGGCCGAGGGCTGCGGGTTCATCCTCGAACTCGGTCGCTACGTGCTGTCCCAAGCCTGCGCGCAAGCTGCCGAATGGAACCGCCGAAGCCCCCACCCCCTGACCATCAACGTCAACGTGTCCGGGGTGCAGCTCCACCACGGCGGCTTCAGCGAGGTCGTCAAGGAGACGCTGGCGGTCACCGGACTGGAGCCCAGCCTCCTCACCCTTGAACTCACCGAGTCGGTCCTGATCGACCACGAGCGGATCGGCACCGTGCTCACCGAGCTGCGCGAGCTCGGGATCGGGATCGCCATCGACGACTTCGGGACCGGATACTCCTCGCTGTCCTACCTGCACCAGTTCCCGATCACCTCGGTCAAGATCGACCGCAGCTTCGTCTCACAGCTCACCGAGAAGGCCGACGCGAACCTGGTCCGCAGCATCCTGGGCATCGCCGACGCCCTCGGGCTAAAAGCCGTGGCCGAAGGCGTGGAGAACCCCGAGCAACTCGACGCACTGGGCACCCTGGGCTGCCAAGTGGCCCAAGGCTTCTACCTCGGCAAACCCCAGACCCCCCAGGCCATCGACACGCTCCTGGCCAGGAAGGCGGCCCTGCCCCCGAACGCCCGATGATCGCCTCCCCGGGACCCGCTGGGCGCGAACATCCCGCGGTTCACCGGTGTGCGGTGGGTAGCGTTCGGGTCACCTGGGTCAGGAGCGCGCGCGCCCCGTCCAGCGGCCAGGTCGCCCACCGACTCGCCAGGTCCACGAGACCGGCGTGCGGGTGCTCCCACAACTGGTCCAGCCGCGCCCCGATCTCGTCGGGCACCTCGAGAACATCGGTGTAGACGCCTGCCCAGTTCATCTCGGGGATCTGGCCGGCCAGCCGTTCGCAGCCGATGCGTTGGTCGATGGGCAGCAGCCGGTCCCACTCGACGAGCACATGGGTGCCCACGGTCCCGGGGTGGTCGGTAGCCCCGGCCACGAATGGGGCGCTGCGCACGATCCCGCGCCCGACCAGGCCGCGGGTGTGGCCCTGGAGCATCAGGTGCACCACCGTGCCGGGAGCGGGCACCCGCCCTACGCCCAGATGCCACGGTGCCGTGACCTCGCCAGACAGCGTGGATTGAGTCAGGGCATGGTCATAGGGCGGTACCCAACGGGTGCCGCGGTCGACATCCCAGCCCAGAACGACCGTGCCCATGCCTCCAGTCTGCCCCCATCCGAACCGCGGGAAACCCGATGGTGCGGGCGATTGCGCCGTTCGAGCGCGACAGCGTGGGCAGCAGATCGCCGAAGCGGTGGCGCCTGCCGGATCGGCGCGTCCTGGGCTGGTTCGCACGGATCGGTGTCCGGCAGGTCATTCCCGGTTCGGGGCGACGACGCCGTGCTCGTAGGCCAGCATGACCAGTTGGGCGCGGTCGCGCACCTGGAGCTTGGCCAGCAGGCTGCTGACGTGGGACTTGGCCGTGGCGTAGGTGATGACCAACTCGTCGGCGATCTCGGCGTTGGAGTTGCCGCGAGCAACCGCCCGCAGGACCTCGAGCTCGCGCTCGGTGAGCTGCTCGAGGCCTGCGGGCCGAATCGGCCGGGGGACAGGTGACTGACGGACGAACTCCTCGATGAGTCGGCGGGTGGCCTTGGGTGCCAGCAGCGAGTCCCCGTCGGCCACGACGCGGATGGCGGTGAGCAGCTCCTCCGGGCTGGTGTCCTTGGGCAGGAACCCGCTGGCACCGGCCCGGAGCGCGCCGAACACGTATTCGTCGAGGTCGAAGGTGGTCAGGATGATGACCCGGGTGGCAGCGGTTTCCGGGTCGGCCATGAGCGCCCGGGTGGCGGCCAGGCCGTCGGTCCCGGGCATCCGGATGTCCATGAGCACCACGTCGGGGTGCTCCCGGCGCACCAGGGCGATCGCTGCGGCCCCGTCGGGCGCCTCGCCCACGATGTCGAGGCCCGGTTCGAGCCGGAGCAGGACTGTCAGCCCGCGGCGGACGAGCGCCTCGTCGTCGACGACGGCGACTCGGATCATGGTCCCTCCTGTGTGTCGTAGGGCAGCGTCGCGAGCACCCGGTAGCCGCCCTCGGGCCGGGCACCCGTGTGCAGGGTGCCACCCCAGACCGCGACCCGCTCGCGCATCCCGAGCTGCCCGTGCCCACCCGGGGTGCTCGGCAGGTCGGCGGTCCCGCGGCCGTTGTCGTCGACCTGCACCGTGACCCGTCGGTCCTCGTAGCGGATCGTCACGTCGGCCTGGGCGGTGCCAGCGTGCCTGACCACGTTGGTCAACGCCTCCTGGGCGACCCGGTACGCGGTGAGGTCCAGCGCTGCGGGCACCTGGCGGGGGACTCCGTGGACGTGGATGCGCACCGGCAGGCCGGCCTCGCTCAGCTCGTCGGCCAAGGCGCCGAGGGCGTCGAGCCCGGGTGGTGGGTGGTACCCGGTCGCGTCCGGGTCGGTCCGCAGGGCGCCCAGGATTCGCCGGACCTCAGCCAACGAGGAGCGGCTGGTCAGCGAGATCGCCTCCAAAGTGGCCTTGGCCTCGGCCCGATCGACATCGATCACATGGGCGCCGACTCCGGACTGCAGGGCGATCACGCCCAACGAGTGCCCCAGCACGTCATGCAACTCCTGCGCGATCCGCAGCCGCTCGGCGGCCACCGCATGGCGGGCCTGGTCCGCGCGGGCCCGCTCGGCCAGCTCGGCCCGCTCCTGGAGCAGTGCCTCGTTCTCGCGGCGCACGTGCGCGCTGCGCCCGAGGGCGAACGCCCCGGCGAACAGCGCGACATTCGTGACGAACCCGCCGACGCCGGCGTCCGTGGGAGTCACGAGGGACACGACGACCATGACGATCACCGCGTACCCGAGCGCCACGGCGGCCACGCGGCGCTCGGAGTGTGCGGCGACTGTGTACGCGGCCAGGAACAGGGCGGCCCCGATCACTGCGGAGCTGTACCCGAGGGCCAGCAGCGCGAGGACGGGGATGGTGGCCAGCACCATCACCGGCAGCGGCCACCGCCGACGGACGGCATAGGGCAGGGCGCCCAGCGCGATCAGCGCGAACACAGTCGCGTCCGGGGACCGGAACTGCGGGGCGGGGGTCGCGGCGGCAACGGCGGCGGCGACGAGGATCGCCGCAGCCAGCAGGCCATCGACCACCCATGGCCGCTGGGTGTCGAGGCTGCGGATCCTGGCCAGTGCCGCGCTCACGGGACTGACGCTACTGCCCCGCAGCCCCCCGTGGCCTCCGTCCCGGGACTACTGCGAGCGTCGCTCTGCGGACGGATCCGCCTGCCCGGAGACCCGCCGCACAGGGCCGGAGAAGTTGGCTCCCGGGACCGATGTGGGTCCACGTCGCAGGGTCGATCCTGGAAGGGAAGGACCCACCCAACTCAGGAGGAATCATGGAACCCGTCGCAGGCCCCCAGGCCGCCCGGGCCGACACCCGCCGACACCGGTACCTGCTCGCCGTGCTCGTGGCCCTCGTCGGGGTGACGGCTGCCGGGCTGTGGGCGGTGACCGGCTTCCTGGACCAGGTGCAGCGCCCGGAGGAGTTCGCGCGCACCGAGGTGCCCGGCGTGATGTCGGTGGAGATCGGTCAGGCTGGATCGCATGTGATCTACCTCGAGGGCACGGAGCCGGCGCCGTTCGCGGCCGCCGACCTGACCGTGCTCGACCCGCAGGGCGTGCCGGTCGGGGTGCACCCCTACAGCTTGGACCTGCGCTACGACGTGCCCGGGGAGCCGGGCCGCCTGGGCACCGCGATCGCCCGCTTCGACGCCGATCGCACCGGCACCTACCAGGTGGGCGCGCAGACCGGCATGGCTGACGCGGACGTGCCGGAATCCGGGGCTCGGATGACGCTCGCGGTCGGCGACGACCTCGCGCCCGGGGTCCTGCGCACCGTGGCGGTGCCCACAGTCATCGGGGTCCTGGCCCTCCTCGCGGGGATCGGCCTGGCCCTGGCCACCTGGATCGACGACGAGCGGAGGAAGCAGTCATGAACGTCACGCAGAGTGCACAGTTCCATCACGGCACCGGGGTTCAGCACGTCACGCAGAGCGCGCAAGGACAACGGCGGTGGAACAGAGTCGCGGCCGCCGTGATCAGCAGCGCTGGTGCCGGCCTGGTCCTGGCCTGGGCGATGCCTCGCGGCCCGATGACCACGGCCCAGTCCCTGTCCGCCCTCGGCCTCGGGGCCGCTGTGGGGCTCCTCGTCGGTTGGCTGCTGGCCAGCACATGGGCGGCCCTGCTGGCCCCTGCGGCCTTCGGGGCGGCCTTCGAGTTCGCCCGGATCGGGGCCACCGGACCCACCGTCGACGCGATCCGCCTCGACGGGTTGTACGGCATCGTGGCCCTGGTCGTCGGGCGCGGGTTCGACGTGCTGGTCATCGCCGTGCCCATGGTCGTGGCCGCGTTCTGGGGGGCGGCGCTGGCCCGCCGGGAGCACCACCCCGGCGCCCGGCCACCCGACGCTCCGCCAGCCGCCCGCGCTGGCGCACCGTTCTGGCGCGCGGTGCGGGCAACCGCCCTCGTCCTGGCCACCGTCGTGGTGCTGGGGCTCATCGCCGCCCTGGCCCGCCCGGCCCATACCGCGGCCATCCTCGGCCCGGACGGCAACCCGCTGCCCGGCAGCATCGCCGAGCTGGCCGAGGTCCGGATCGGTGGGCACGAACAGTGGGTCATGCTGCGCGGGCACGACGTGGGCGCGCCGGTGCTGCTGTTCCTCGAGGGCGGCCCGGGCGGGACCGCGCTGGGTTCGATCCGGTCGGCTGGCCAGGCGTGGGAGGAGCACTTCACGGTCGCCACCTGGGACCAGCGCGGCACCGGCAAGTCCGCCAGTGCCCTGGAACCGGTGGACACCTTCACCCTGGATCAAGAGGTCGCCGACACCCTCGAGATGGCGCAGTACCTGCGCGACCGCTTCGACCAGGAACGCATCTACCTGCTCGGCAGCTCGTGGGGGACCACCCTCGGGACGCTGGCCGTCCAGGCGCGACCCGACCTGTTCCACGCCTACATCGGCGCCGGGCAGATGGTCGACCAGCAGGAGACCGACAAGTTGATGTACGCCGAGAGCGTGGCCTACGCGCAGCGGGCGGGGGACACCGGCTTCGCCGAGGCGCTGCGCACGATCGGCCCGCCGCCCTATGCCGACATGCTGGCCTACCCGGTGGCGATCGCCTCGAACCCGCAATGGCTGGACTTCACGCACGGCGCGGACTACGACGTCCGCTCGACCTACCCGGGCAACCTGTTCGTATCCGAGTACACGCTCACCGAGCAGATCCGCTCGGCAGCCGCCCTGATCGACACCTACGCGCTCATGTACCCGCAGCTCCAGGACGTCAACTTCCGAGCCGACGTCCCCAGCCTCGACGTCCCGGTCTTCATCGTGGAGGGCGAGCACGAGGCACCGGGCCGAGCGGTCCTGGCGACCCAGTGGTTCGATGCGCTGACGGCGCCCAGCAAGCAGTTGGTCACCTTCGAGAACTCCGGTCACACCCCGCACCTCGACGAACCCGGACGCTTCTCGGCCTATCTCGCCCAGGTCGTCCTGCCCCAGACGCAGGCACCCGAACGAGGGGTCAGCTCGTAGGGCCCGCCCGCACCAAGCCCCCGAAACCCCGAGGTCATGGAACCCGCACAGGCGACGATCCCCTGCAGGATTGGTCAGTCGCGCCACCGACCGCCAATCCCGCAGGGGATCTGCAGTCCTCCTCGCCCAGTGTCGCGTCGCAGATCTCCGTGAGCCAGCATCCTGCCCCCAATCCTCGTCCCTGGCGTGCTGGTTGCACCGACAGCGGGCTGAGCACCGGGAAATCAAAGAGCCTCGCCGGGGCGTCCAGCAGACTCGGCGCAGCCATCACGTGGCCGACCACCTCACCAGCGTCATCGGCGACCAGCCAGACGCCGGTTCGGCGCGTGAGCTCGCCCGCATGCTGGGCTCGGGGACCAGATGGTCTGCCAGCTGGGGTCCGAGAAGGTTGCCCACGACGATCACGGACGCTGCCGCCTGATGGACCGCGGCGCATCCTCGAGCAGGATTTCCTCAAGGGTTCAACCACCTTGGCCGACCTGCGCTGACTGATCCGCCGCGGCGCGGGTTCATGACCCCGACTCGGGTGTTGCCCGAGCGACGTAGTTCATGAAGTCGGCGAACCTGCCCGGGAGCAAGTGCAACGCGTCTCGGTGATCGCGACCATGCCCCGCAACTGCTCGATGAGGGTGTACTCGGAGACGAACAGGCTCGCCGGGTACTCCGAGGCGGCGTGGTAGTCGGCGCCGTGCTCGAAGTTCAGCCACTTCGGGTTCGACGGGATCGCGATCGGATCGTTCAGGGTATCGTCGTAGGACGGTGGCCCCATCGCACGCAGCGTGTCCGCGGCGCCGGTGTCAGCGCGCGCCTGCGCGTCCGATGTGAAGCGCCACGCCCCGGGAGGGGGCAAGGATGAGTTGTCGGTGGCGCGTGCGCGTGCCGGTCACCGACACACGGAGCCCAGAGCTCGACCGTCCTGGCGGTGACCGCTGTCGTACTGCTCGTCGCGCGCATGGCAGAACGCCACGGAGGGCGTGGACCGGGGTGGTGGCGGGTGACCGGGCACCAGCCGTGCCACGGCCGTGAACCGTGGGCACCGTGAGCTTCTGGTCGCCGCGTTCGGGTTCGTAAGTCGGTCCAGGGAACGAGCTAGTCCCTTGTTTAGGGCTGCCGGTTGAGCTTGGCCCTACGCTGGGGTCATGGGGTCAAGGATGTCACTGGTGCAGTCCAAGCGTGAGGCGATCCATGCTGTGGTGGCGGCGCATCGGGCCCGCTCGGTGGCCGTGTTCGGCTCGGTGGCGCGAGGCGAGGACACGCCCGCCAGTGACATCGACTTCTTGGTCCAGTTCGATCCGGGGGCGAGCCTGATGGATCTGGTCCGCCTGACCGATGATCTTGAGGCGTTGCTGGGCTGCCGGGTGGATGTGGTGTCGGTCGGTGGGTTGAAGGACCGCGACGAGCACATCCGCCGCGAGGCTGTGGCGGTGTGACCCGCGGTGACGACGAGCGGATCGCCGACATCGTGGCGGCCTGCTCGGAGTTGGCCGAAGTTGTTAACCAGCGGGCAGGTGGCGGAGTCTCGGAGATGGTCCTGCTGCGGGCGGCAGAACGCCTGTTGGAGATCCTGGGAGAGGCGGCCACCCAGGTGTCGGAACAGACACGTGCGCGGTACCCGCAGGTAGACTGGCGGGGGCTCGGGCGGCTGCGGATCGTGCTTGCGCACCAGTACCACCGCACCGATCCGGACTTGGTATGGCAGTACGCCGAGCACGAGGTCCCAGCCGTGGCCAACGCGGTGAGAGCGTGACGTCCCGCGGAGCAGCCCTTCGACTTCACATCCGCCCCCTCGTCGGCCGCAGCCCCAACACCAGCCACCGCGCGGAGCCAGCCGACTGCGGATGAGTGCCGGCCAGGAGCAGGTGTCACACGGGGCCCTGCTACCTCGGGTGCCGACCGTACGGAACCCCACCGGGCTCCGGAACCCGTGGCCATTCCCCGCCCCGGGCGAAACCAACGCCAACAAGGACACGGCTACCGTGCGAACGTCCGATAACCGGTCGGTTCTGGACAGAGGCGCCACCGTGTCCTGTCAGTGGCTCTGGGTGAAGCCACACGGAACATGCAGTGAAGCCCTTGACGTCGCACGTCAACGAGCGAGGTCAGTGGGCATCGGAGCCATGCAAGGATCAGATCATGGATGTGGAGCAGGCTCAGGCGGATGTGCGTGGCGTCTACCGAGGTGGGTTCTCCGGGCCCTTGATCTCCTCGCTCATCTGGTTCGTGGCGGCCGCCGTGTACGAGTGGGACTCCCAAGACCTGGGAATGCTGGTGCTGTTCTTCGGCGGGATGCTGATCTTTCCGTTGTCGACCCTGGCCTTGAAGCTCCTCGGCGGCCCGGCCGCCCTCCCCAGGGGGCACCCGTCAGTGTCCCTGGCGATGCAGGCCGCGTTCACCGTGCCCTTGGGGCTGTTGGTGGCCCTCGCCCTCGGCTCGTACGAGCCTGCCCGGTTCTTCCCTGCGGCACTGGTCATCGTGGGCGCGCACTACCTTGTCTTCATCTCCCTCTACGGGATGCGTCTCTACGCGGTCTTGGCCGCGGTCCTCATCGCGGTGGGGTCCCTCGGATTGTTCGGGGATCCGAGCCTCGGAGACATGAGCGGCTGGATCGGCGGTGCGGTCCTCCTGTTGTTCACGGTTCCGCTGTATCTCGCCGGGCACGCCCCAGTGGCGGGCTCCCCGCCGCACGACCCGCCGTGAGTGCCTCCGTGGTGGACTCCTAGCTAGGAAGAGGAAGGGGAAGGACTGGAAAGTTGCTACTCACGAGACTGACTCCTGTCGTGCCCTCACGGGTTTCCCGGGGCTCCGGGGTGTCTCAACACATCCTGACAGGGAGGGGCGAGGGGCACGGTACTTGCAGGGGATCACGGCAGGACGGGCTCCGGATGGTCGTCCGTGAATTGTTGAGCGGCCCGCTCCTCGAGCAGCCCCTGCTCCACGAGCCAGCGGATGGCGCGGGCGCTTGCCCTGGCGTCACGTAGGGACTGCCAGGCCGAGATCAGCTCCGGGTGGCGTTCATAGAGCTCGTTCCGGAAGCGCCGGAACGCTCCCCTCTCGTTCAGCGAGCGGCCCAGTCTGCGGCCGGCGGCATGGTCGCTGAGGCCCTCGGCGAAGTCGACCATGTCCTGGTACCAGATGTAGGACGGGAGCGGGTCGATCGGGATCAGGTCCAGCTCGTCGAGGTCGACCGGGTTCGCACCGTCGATGCCCGTATCGCTGGTCCAGAAGAGGACCTCGCCCGTCCTTGGGTTGATCAGCCATCGATGCTCGTAATCGGTCTGGTCCGCCAGCGCGGTGGCGATCTCGTCAACGTCGATCGTGTCTAGGTCGAGCATCCAGTCAGCGTATGACCCCGAAAGCGCGAAGCGCCTCTGACCCGCACCCCATACCCGCGGCGCGCCCAGCTCGCGGCGATGTGGGGCACCTCACAGCCGTCGCGTTGGGTGACGCGTCCGGTGCTGTCATGCCGGCGTGGTGACTCCGAAGAGGGTGGCTCGGGCCAGTTGTGTGAGCAGCGCGGGGTCGAGGTCCTTGATCGACGCCGCGGCGCCATCGACCCACTGGGTGTGGTCCGAAATGAGCCTGTGGATCGCTTCGCTGGCACTGCTCGCAGTCGTCCTCAGGGTTCGTCGGGGACGCACCACGCCCCTGAGTGCCGTGCCCCGCGCAATGGCGCAAAAGCGCCACAGGTCGAGCCCCGGGTCGACGCCTACGTGGTCGCAGCAGACGCGCAGCGCTCGGCGATCTCCCATCGGTTGACCAGTGGGGTGGATGCCACGGTGGAGTCCAGGCTCCAGCTCTCGGCTGGGCCACAAGCCCAAGCACCTGCCAGTGATTCCAAGGATGACCCACTGGGCGTCCCAGACGCCGGCTGTCGGAGGCCGTTCTGAGGTGCCCCACACCGCCGCGAAACACGCACGTCCCTGGGCCGATGGCGAGCTACTAGTCCATCCAGGTGTCTGCCGTTGCGGCCGCCCGATCACCAGGCAGGGGCCAGTCCCAAGCGCACCCATCACGGCAGCGCGCGGCTCACGGCAGATCCCGCATGTTGCGCCCTTATGGGCGGTGATGGCTGCCCGGACGTGCGCGATAGGCGCGAAAGGGGGCACGCTACTCGGCGCGACCGCACGGCTTGGCGCGGACGGCGGAAGAGCGCGGCATGTGTCTTGAAATGTGAGCGCTGTTGCCTGCGTTCGGGGCGAGTTCGGGCTGGTCGCATCCGGCAGCCATTCTGCAGCCATCGCAATTCGTCTCGGACCGACTCCAGCCGACGCCGGTAGACTCGTCGAGCACGGATATTGCCCGGAATCGACCCACTTCGACGCCCTCCGCGACCTTGCCGAGGCCTTCCGTAGGTTGCGGGTTCGAGCACCGCGGGGCCCACCTGACCTTCCCGCCGGCATCAACTCGGGGTCGATGAGCAGAAGCCGCCCCCTTGGACATCCTCCCTGCAGCGGGCGGGTCCGCGGCAGCGAGGATGGCTGTCCCCGGCCGGGTGCGTGACCCAGCCGGGGACGAAGCGCTCCCGACGGTCAGCCGCTCGTCGAGCCCTCGTGGTGCGAGTTCCCTGGTGCCTTGCGCAGCAACCCGTCCATCACGAGGTTGGCGACCCGGTGACCGTGCCTGAGCCCCACCTCAGAGGCGTGTCGGAAGTGGTAGCCCACCCACACCCGGGAGTTCGCGTTCTCCTGCGCGGCCTGCGAGAACCGCGTGAACTCACGCATCGTCGGGGTCGGGTCGTCGCACCGCTGACCTTCCGGGAGCGTGAGGCTGCAGGTGCTGAACGTCACGCGATCTGTGCCGAAGACCGTGGCCAGGACGGTGGCTGCCGCCGCGCCCTCGAGGGCGTGCGCCGAGTCGTGGTCCGGGATCGGTGGGGTGGTGTCCAGCGGCGTCCACGTCGGATCGGGCCGGGTGGCCCGGTTCCCATCCGTAGCTGCCTCCCGGATCGCGGTGACCGGCCGCCAGAACGCGTCGTCGTACTTCACGGCCCAGGTGGCGATGTAGCCGTCGGCCAGCGCGGTGTTGAGCAATGCGAAGAGTCGCGCCGACTCCCACGGGTCGAGCCTGCGCGCCACCGCCACCGACCGGGCGATCCGGTTCCACTGCAGCGGGCTGCTCTCGATCCAGAACCGCGCGGCCTCGGTCTGGTCGGCCGTACGGGCGCTTGGCGTGGTGACCCCGTCGCCACCCAGTGCCTTCACCTCAGCGAAGTCCCGTGCGTATGCCCAGCTGCCCAGCCGATAGGGCGGTGCCGCTCGGAAGCCGGCCTTCCCCTTGAGCGCGAACGGCTCGACGTCGGCCCAGCCGGGCGCGAACGCGAAGGGCCGGTCCGGCGTGAAGCGCCACTGGCCCGGTTCGGTCCCCTGCACGTAGTCATCGACGATGACTGGCGTGTCTGACCCGTCGTCGGCCCGGATGGCGATGACCCGCTGCGCGGCAGCAGCACCCGCCGCCACCCCGGCATCCTCGGCTGGACCGTCCGGAATCGCGGCAAGCGCGTCCACGTACGCGTCTTCGGCCACCTGCACGCCGGCCACACGACAGTCCGCGAACAGGTCGGGGAGCTCCTCGACGTTCGCGACGAGGACCGTGCGCGCAGCGGCGGCGACGGCAGCGTCGGCCGAGGCATGCTTGGGCTTGGTTCCTCCTGGCACATAGGGTCGGAAGCGCCGATCGATCGTGTTGAGCGCATCGTGGACGGCGAGGAACGTCATCGCGTACATGCGGCTCTCGTGCAACGGGTCGGCGGCCGGTGAGATACAGGACGCCTTGGCGACCTGGCCGGCCGTGTGGTTCCACTGCTGCACGGCGTTGGCTTCCGGCGACGGATGCGCCGCCGCAGGCAGGGTCGGGCCTCCAGCCGCGACCAACGCGGTGAGCGCCACGAGTCCGCCGAGTGTCCGGTGGGTACGAAGTTGGGTCAACATGGGGATCTCCTTCCAGGATGGGCTGACTCCTGGACGCTAGAGAGAGCGGGCGCGAAGCAACATGACTGGTTCGGATCATCTTCTTCACGAACCTCAGGTAGTCAGAAATGCCCATGTCGCGGGGGTGGACCGGCGAGTACCGTGGTTGTCGACTTGGAAGGAGTCCCTCGTGCCCCTCTTCATCATCGAGCGTCACTACGCCGAGCAGCTCGACCCAGCACTTGCCGACATCGCCGAGATCACCCGGGTCAACGACGACGAGGAGGTGCGCTGGCTCATGTCGTTCCTGTCGGCCGACAAGCGCAAGACCTACTGCCTCTATGAGGCGGAGTCTGCCGAGGCCCTCCTGCGGGCGGCCGAGCGTCTGGGCATCCCCGCCGACGTCGTCACCGAGGTCACCGACCGCATCCTCCCCGACGGTTCACTGACGTCGGTCGTCTGAGTCGTCAAGGAGTCCGTGCTGCAGAGCGAAGTGGGCGGCCGCGGTGCGGTTGGTCGACCCCGTCTTCATGAGGATGCTGCGGACGTGGTTGGCGGTCGTGTGCTCGCTGATGAACAGCTCCCGGGCGATGACCCTGTTGCTCCGGCCGAGCCCGACGAGCCGGAGCACCTCGCGCTCCCGGGCCGTCAGATCACCCGAACGTGCCCCCGACCGACCCGGCTCAGCCATCCCCAGGAGTCGGTGCACGCGGACCAGCCCATACCGGCGCGCGAGCTCCCGAGCAGGAGCATCCTGCTCGTCCACTCGGACCGCCGGGGCATGCGTGCGTCGCAGCCAGCGGGCCCACTCCGCCCGCGTCGTCGCCACGTGCAGCGGTGACCCCATCCGCGTGTCCATCTCCAGTGCCGAGGCATAGCGGTCCTCGACGCCCGGGCGTCCCAGTACTGCCAGGAGCCCCGCCAGCAATCGATCTGCACTGCCGAACGGGGCAAGAAACTCGGCCCCCATGAGGTTGAGTCCGGCGAAGGGCTGCGCCTCAGCCAGCAGGACCTCGGCGACCACCGGGTCCGCCAGCCCCACCACCGCCTCGCCGAGCAGCGCCAGCGAGGCCGGCCACGTGACGGAGACGCGCAGTTCGGCCAGGTCCTCGGCCATGGTCCGCCGCAAGGCCGCCCGAGCAGGTTCGGTCATCCCGAGCTCGCAGTAGAGGGCGACCAGTCCCGGAGCCCAGAGGTGACCGGGGACGTCGGAGTTCACCAGCACTCGGCGGGCGAACTCCAGGCCCCCGGTCTCGCGTCGGAGCAAGAAGGCGGGCAGGCTCAGGGGACCGTCCACCTGTCCCCACTCATGCCCGAAGGACAGCGCCATCCGGCTGACCTCGTCGAGTGACTCACCTACGGCTGCGAAATCGCATCTCATGAGTTCACGCGATACCGACACCAGACGGCCGCGCCAAAGCCAGAACGGCTCCTGGGTCTCGCGACCAGCACGCTCAAGGTCGGCCCTGGCCAGGTCCAGCTCCGCGAGGTCACCGAGGATGTAGGAGGTGTAGACCCGGGCCTGGGAGGCGGACCCCAGCGGCCTCAGTTCACCCGCAGCCAGGGCCAAGGCCGCTGCCTCCACGGCTCGGTCCCGGTGGCGCATGAATCGGGCCAACCCCTGGTCCACGCGTACGTTGAGCATGCCGATGACGGCCGCAATCAGGACGTCGAGCAGCAGGGACTGGTCTCCGAGGCATCTGGCGCGGCACAGGGCGTCGTCAAGCACTGCCTCGCCCTGAGCCGTCCTGCCGGCAAAGACCATCGCGCGTCCGTGTGCCGCGGTTGCCCGGACACGCTGTGGGGCCTCCTGCGCCAAAGAGCTGTCGTCGAGTGCGGCTCGAAGCAATTCGACGGCCCGCGCGGTTCCCACCGCGGTGGGCCAGGAGGCCGCCTCGTACCCGACCGCCGCCTCGAGCTTCAGAGAGGCGTCGCCCGAGGACGCCACGGCCTCGTTCAGCGACTGGGCCTGCTCCAGATGCCCGGCGCGGACGTGCGCTGCCGCCGCAGCCAGCGTGAGGCGGTCGCGCTTCGCGCCGTCGGGGGTCAGCGCGCTGGCCCGCTGGAGGAGCGCGGCCGCGTCGGAGTGCGCCAGCCGGGTGCTCGCCACATCCGCAGCCCGCTCCAGGTACACGACGGCTCGGTCCTCCAGGCCCAGTCCGACGGCCATGGAGAAGTGGTGGGCGAGTTGGACCATGCGGGTGGGATCACGCAGGCCCCCGCTGCCTTCGAGGGCATGGGCCACCGCCGCATGCGCCGTGGCTCGGGCGTAGGGCGCCATCTGCTCGAGCACGGCCTGGCGGGCCAGGGCGTGTGGGAAGCGGTAGTGACCGAGCCGGTCGGGGACCGCCTCGACCAGGCCCTCGGCGGCGGCCGTCGTCAACGCCTGGTAGAGCATCTCCAGCGACCACGGCTCGGCGGCGGCCGCTCGGACGAGTCGGACGTCGAACGACTCCCCGATCACGGCCCCGAGGCTCACCGCCTGCCGGTGGGCCGGTTGCAGGTGGCCGAGCCGCTGGCGCAGGAGCGCCTGCAGCGAATTGGGGACGACCAGCCGACCGCTCGCCACTCGGTCCAGACCCCCCCGGTCACGCACGTCGCGCCATAACTCACCCAGCAGGAAGGGGTTCCCGCCGGTCCGTTCGCGCAGCATTGCCGCCACGGCCTCGACGGCGTCGGCATCCCCGGCGCCCACCGCTGCCAGGTAGGACGAGATCTCGGCCCGCTCCAGTCCTTCCAGACGAATAACCTGGGTGCCCAACCATCGCAGCATCTCGGTGGTCACCTGGGACAGGGCGTCGGAGGTGTCCGGAGGGGTGTCGCGATGGGTGGCCAAGACCAGGAGCGGCAGGTCGGCGGTCCGCTCCACGATGTGCCGCAGCGCCCGCAGACCAGACTCAGCCGCCCAGTGCAGGTCCTCCAGGACCAAAATCACTGGACCGTTGGCACAGGCGCCCGCCAGGACGGACAGCACTGCACCGAGGGCCGGCACCTGGAGGTTCACCTGCGAGGCCGTCCCGGGTGACTCTCCGGATGTCAGCAGCCTTAGCAGCCGCCGGGCCTCCTCGTGGGACCTCTCCTGGCCTGCCTGAAGGGCAGGGTCCCCTTCGGGGAGGGCGATGTGGCCCGCCTCCATTGCGGTGAGGAGTGCTTGGATCGGCGTCACAAGGGGGTCGAAGGGAAGCCCGAGGTCGGAGGTGCACTGCCCGACGAGCACCGGGACACCCCGGGCGTGCAACTCAGAGCTGACTTCCATGACCAGGCGGGACTTGCCGGCACCGGGCTCGGCGGCGACGAGCACCAGTTGCCGAGCGCCGTGCTCCACCGCTGCCCAGCAGCGCTCCAGAGTCGCCAGTTCCCGACGCCGTCCCACCCAGGGGGGCCGGTCGGGCGTCCACGTCCACTGCGCGGGGAGCGCAGGCCCAGACCACGTTCCCATCCCCGCACCTCCTTCCGCGAGGCCGGCCAGTCGCCTCGCCGACGAGGACCCAGGGCGCACGCAACCAGGAGTCGCCAGGTGCCGGCGCGTCGGTTGGGACGGACGCGCCGCAACGATCCCTAGAACTACCCGTCACGCCCTCGTGGGCGCGACGATACCGACCGAGCGCACGGATCGGCGCCTGAGTTGTGGGTCCGGCAGCGGGTTCGCGTCCAGATCGGCCAGGAACGCCTCGATCCGGGCGACCCCCCCATCGACGCTGCCCGTGGGCAACGGGCAGTCGTCCTGAGTGGCGCGGTGCGCGACGAACCGGCGCAGCGCCACGTCGTGGGCCCCCGCCCCCCTTGCTCAGTTCGCCCCACTGCTCCGGGGAAAGCGCCAGGAACGACGACACACCGCTCACCGCTGACTGCTTCACCGCCAGACGCGCGACCCTGACTGGAACGACCCTGTCCTTGCGGTCATGGCAGCACTGCAGCGCGTATTGAAACTCCAGTCGCAACTGGGCCGGCAAGCTGGTCATGTCGATGGCCGACCTTCCGTGATTCTGGCAGGGGCAGTTGATCACCACGATCCTGATCAGGTGCGGCCTTCGCCTGGCCGACGCCTGCACCCTGCAGTTCGACTGCCTGCTCCACGACGGCCAGGGCGCCCCCTACCTGCGCTACCACAACAACAAGATGGACCGGCCCGCAGCTGTCCCGATCGACACCGAGCTCGAGGCCGCCATCGGGGACAAGCAGCGCCGTGTCCTGCAGCGCTGGCCCGCCGGGAACCCGAACCTACTGCCACGCCTGACCGGCAACGCCGACGGGCGCCGGCCGTTCAGCCCGGACAGCTACCGCGGCATGATGAACCGCTGGCTGGCAAGCTGCGATGTCCGTGACGAGCACGGCCAACCCGTCCATCTGACGCCGCACCAATGGCGCCACACGTTCGCCACACGGCTGATCAACCGGGACGTCCCTCAAGAGGTCATCCGAGTCCTGATGGATCACGAGTCGAGCCAGATGACCGCTCACTACGCCAAGATCACCGACCAGACGGTCCGGCGGCGTTGGGCGCAGGCCTCGATGGTCAACATCAAGGGCGAGCGGGTGGCCCTGGACCCCGACGGGCACCTGGCCCAGGCCCAGTGGGCCAAGACCCGCTACGACCGGGTCACCCAGACGCTGTCCAACGGCTGCTGCGGGCTGCCGGTCCAGAAGAGCTGCCCACACGCCAACGCCTGCCTGACCTGCCCCGTATTCATCACCGACATCGAGTTCCTCCCCGAACTGCGGGCGCAGCGCGAACGCACGCACAGCATGATCCAAACGGCCGAGGGCAAGGGCCAAACACGCACCGCCGAGATGAACAGGCAGGTGCTGAACAACCTGGACCGCATGATCGCCGAGGTCTCCAAGGACGACGCAGCGGAGGTCGTCGATGCGAGCTGACAACTCCGGGCACATCGTGGCAGCAGCCCGACGGCGGTCCCGGCGGACCCGCGACCGAGCAACAGTAGCCCTGCGCCGCATGGACACCGCCGGACAGGTCGTCACCTTCGACTCCCTGGCCCGCGAGGCCGGCGTCTCACGGTCCTGGCTCTGCGCCCAGGACGACCTGCGAGCCGAGGTGGAACGCCTACGCGACCGCCGAGCACCCCGAAGCCAGCCAACGCAGGTGCCCCGGCGCCAGCAAGCCTCCGAGGATTCCCTGCTGCGCCGACTCGAAGCGGCCACCAACCGCATCCGACGACTCGAACAGGACACCCAGCAGCTCCGCTCGGCCCTGGCCCTGGCACTCGGCGAACGACGGACAGCCGACATCACCGGCCCGGCCGAAGCCCGCGACACGCCCAAGAGACAAGTCGACAAGAGATGATTCCAACCACGGGAATCGGTCTCTCATCGACTGCGTCATGAACACAGTACGAGACTCATCGTCGCAGGTCAGAACCGGGTTTAGCGGCGGTGGCTAGAGATGAGGTTCAGCCTGATGCTCAAGTTCTTCGAGATCGACGCGCGGTTCCCGCGGCACGCGGGCGCAGTTCCACCGACGGCGGTTGAGTATGTCGCTCGGCAGTTGGGGCTGTCCGCGGAGGACTTCGCCGGCTACGACTTCGCCGGCCGGTCGGTGAAGGAGCACCGGCGGCAGATCCGTGAAGCGCTGGGGTTCCGGGTGTTCTCCCGCGGCGACGAGGACAAGATGATCGCCTGGCTGGCAGAGGAGGTGTGCCCAAGCGAGCTGAACGAGGACCGTCAGCGTGAGGCGGTGCTGGGCCGGTGCCGGGCGGAGAAGCTTGAGCCGCCCGGGCGGATGGCCCGCATCGTCGGGGCGGCCAACCGGATCGCCGACGAGCGGTTCTGCGCGGTCACCGAGTCGAGGCTGCCGGCCGGTGTGGCGGCGGCGCTGCGTGGCATCGTCGCGGAGTCCGGCGAGGCCGATGAGCCCGGCGATGATGACGACCCGAGCTTCTTCACCGAAATGAAGGCCGATCCGGGCAAGCTCGGTCTGGAGACGCTCCTGGGCGAGATCACGAAGTTGAAACGGGTCCGGTCGATCGGGCTGCCCGCCGAGCTGTTCGCCGACGTCGCGGAGAAGCGCATCGCGCGGTGGCGGGCCCGGGCGGTCGCGGAGTACCCGTCGACTTTGCGGCGACCATCCGGCCGAGGTGAGCCTGACGTTGCTGGCGGTGCTGTGCTGGTGCCGGCTGACCGAGGTCACCGACTCCCTCGTCGAGCTGTTCATCGATTTGGTGCGGACCATCAATACCCGCGCCGAGCGGCGGGTGGACAAGGAGCAGATCGCCGAGTTCCGCCGGGTCGGGGACAAGGAGGACGTGTTGTTCAAGCTGGCCGACGTGTCGCTGCGCCACCCCGACGAGGCGGTGCGGCAGGTGGTGTTCCCCGCGGTCGGGGAGCAGACCCTCAAGGATCTGGTCGCCGAGGCCAAGGCGACCGAGTCGCGGCGGCGGGCCCGGGTGCGCACGGTGCTGAGCGGCTCGTACTCCCACCACTACCGGGCGATGCTGCCCAAGCTGCTGGACGCGCTGGAGTTCAGGTGCAACAACACCGCCTACCGGCCGGTGATGGACGCCGTGGAGCTGCTGCACCGCTACAAGGACCGTGACGGCCGGTTCACCCACTACGAACGCGCCGAGTCCCCACCGATGGACGGGGTGGTCAAGGCCGAGTGGCGGGCCGCGGTGGTCGACGAGCGTGGCCGGGTCGAGCGGATCTCCTACGAGCTGTGCGTGTTGGGCGCGCTGCGCGACGCCTCCGCCGACGGGAGATCTGGGTCGCCGGCGCGCGGGCCTGGCGCAACCCGGAGGCCGACCTGCCCCACGACTTCGACCTGCACCGCGACGTGCACTACACCGCGATCGCCCAGCCCACCGACCCGACCGAGTTCGTCGCCGGTCTGCGTACCCGCCTGGACACGGCGCTGTCCCGGCTCGCCGAGGCGATGGTCGTCGACACGAGCGGGGCGAAGGTCGGCACCCGCAAGAACCAGGTGTGGATCACCGTGTCGAAGCAGCCCGCCCAACCGCTGCCAGCCAACCTGGACGCCGTCAAGGACGAGGTGATCCGCCGCTGGGGCGTCGTCGGCCTGCTCGACGTGCTCAAGGAGGCCGACTGGCTCACCGGCCTGCACACCCAGTTCTCCACGATCGCCACCCGCGAGCATGTCGGCGCCGGCGAACCGCGTAAGCGGCTGCTGCTGGTGCTGTTCGCGTTGGGCACCAACATCGGCATCAAGCGGATCGTGCACGCCGGGGACCATCGGGTCTCCGAGGCCCAGCTGCGCCGGACCCGGCGCAACTACATCAGCCGCGACGGGCTGCGCCGCGCGATCGCCGCGGTGGTCAACACCACCCTGTCCGAGCGGGACGCCCGCTGGTGGGGCACCGGCACCGCCTGCGCGTCGGACTCGAAGAAGTTCGGCTCGTGGGAGTCCAACCTGATGACCGAGTGGCACGCCCGCTACGGCGGCCCCGGCGTGATGATCTACTGGCACGTCGAACGCAAGAGCGTCTGCGTGTACTCCCAGCTCCAAACCTGCTCCTCCTCCGAGGTAGCGGCCATGATGGAGGGCCTGATCCGCCACTCCGTCGACCTCGACTCCCAGATCACCGCCAACTACACCGACACCCACGGCGCCTCGGTGGTCGGGTTCGCCTTCACCCACCTGCTCGGCTACCGGCTGCTGCCCCGGTTGAAGAACATCGGCGGCTCCCGCCTCTACCGCCCCGCCGACGGTGCCTGCTACCCCGGGTTGGAGCCGGTGCTGACCCGCGCCATCAACTGGGACCTGATCACCCAGCAGTACGACCAGATGATCAGATACGCGACCGCGCTGCGGTTGGGCACCGCCGAGTCCGAGCAGATCCTGCGCCGTTTCAACACCAAGAGCCCCAAGCACCCCACCCTCGCCGCCATCGAAGAGTTGGGCAGAGCCGTGCGTACGGCATTCATCGCCGACTACCTCGCCGACCCCGCCCTGCGCCGGGAGATCCACGAGGGCCTGCAGGTGGTGGAGCAGTGGAACTCCGCCAACGTGGCCATCCACTATGGCCGCGAGGCCGAACTGCCCGGCTCCGACCGGGAGCACCAGGAGACCTCGATGCTCGCGCTGCACCTGCTGCAGTCCGCGCTGGTGTCGGTCAACACCCGCATGGTCGACCGGGTCCTCGACGAACCCGACTGGGCGGCCCGTCTCACCGAGCACGACCTCCGCGGACCGACACCGCTGTTCTGGACCAACATCGCCCTGCACGGCACCTTCGAGCTGGACCTCAACACGCACCTGGACTACGACCGTGAACCGGGCGCCGGGACAGGGCCGATCGACGCCATCGAGACCGGCGCTGCACCGGCGACAACTGACGCCGATAACTGAGCGCCGCCGGTCTGGTCGGCCACTATGGTGATGGGCGTACCACCGTCCGGGTGTCCTGTCTCAACGGAGTCGGCCGATTCTCAAGCCGTGGGGCGGTCGCGGTGCCAGCGCGCGCCGAGCGGGTGATCCGGCCCGTCGCAGCTCGCTACTTCCGAGAACACGAAGCCTCTCGTCGGCACGCCGCCTACACCGCGGCGTTGGCCCGGGCGCCGCTTACGGCAGAGACCCGCCGCACCTACGCCTCCAAGGTCCGCACGCACCTCGCCTGGCTCGATGCCGCGGACGTCGACGGGGACCCGCTGACCGACCCGTCGCGCGGGACTGGGCTGTCCGCGACTACCGGACACATCTGGCCGCGGTCCTGACTCGCGTCACGAGAACCATGCGGCCCCTGCGAGGGCTCACCATCACGGTGCGAGACTCCGGGCGTCGGCCAACTTGATTGAGACAGTTGGCCAACTTCACTGACCGCCGAGGATCGAGCGATCCCCGCCCAGCAACCCTGCCCCGTGGACAGCTACCCAAGCACCGGGCCTTGCACGCCGGGGTCCTTGACGAGGATCCAGCGGACACTGGTCATCGCGGCGGACCCACCTCGAAGATGACATTGGGGCGGGCGGAGAGCGTCGCCTTGGCCCGGCGGTGAAGGCCCGGCTGGACAAGCTGCTGTTCGCCCGATCGTTGGGCGCTCCTGTGCTGGACCTGTCGAGGATCCCGAGGAGCGGCGCCGGTCCTTGGCTGTCGGTCGCCACGCACTGGGCATCGCTGGACCGCGGACTGAGCCGCCGGGTCATCGGCTCGTGTGGCGCCGGGGACGTTTGCGTAGTTCGGGGACGATGAGTTGGGGGATTGCTCGGAGCAGGAACTTGTCGAAGTGGGGGACGGTGAAGGCCGCGTAGCCGTGTTCGGGTGTGTAGAGCAGGCCCATGTTGATCAGCTCGGCGCGGGTCGGGGCGAGGTTCTGTGAGGTTCGGCCCATCGCGTCGGCGACGTCGGAGGCCTTCTGCGGCGCGCTGCCCAGTTGGGCCATCGCGCGCAGGTAGGCCCGCTGCAACTCGGTCGCCCTGTCCACCCGGACTCGGAAGAACGATTCGTCGAGCTTGGCCTCGTAGCTGGGCACGGTGAGCAGGATGTCGTCACGAGTGATGAGCGGCCCTTCGGCCACGGTCCACACGGCGTAGCCAAGTTCCTGGAGGAAGTAGGGGTAACCGCCGGTGATGGTCACAGCCTCGTCGAGTGCGTCCTTGGCGTACTGGGCGCCCTCGTCGAGAGCCGGTCGGGTGAGCGCAGCGCGCGCATCGGCGGGGGCGAGGTTGCCCAGGTGGGGGAACTTGAACAGCCGCTCTGCGTAGGACTTGGCGTCGCCGGCCAACTCAGCGATCTGGGGAAGTCCTGCGGCGACCATGGTGATGGGGAGCTTGCGCTGCACCATCTTGTGCAGCGCCTCGATGACCGCCTCCAACTGCGCCTTGCTCAAGAACTGCACTTCATCGAACAGCAGGACCACACCTCGCCCGCGCTCCTGGGCGGCCTCACCAAGGGCGAGGAACACATCCGTGAGGTCCAAGGCCAGGTTGGCATGGTCAGCGAACCCCTGCGCTGCGTCCACGTCCAGGCCGGCTGACCACGTGCCGGCAGCATCCACGCTGAGCGCGAAGGACTTCAACACTGACGCGGCATGGGTGAACCGCTCGGTCCACCTCGCTCTGGGTGACAGCTCGACCAGGGCGGTGCGGATCCGGGTAGCGATATCGCGGCGGAACGCCGACTCATCGTTCTTGGAGACCTCGAGCTCCACCACGACCCATTCCCGGGTCAACGCCTTGGTCCGGAACTGGCCCAGCAACACGGTCTTGCCCACACCACGAAGCCCCGTGAGGATCATGGACTGCTCGGTACGCCCCCGTTCGATGCGCGCGAGCAACAGATCGAAGGAGGCGAGTTGGTCATCACGGCCCACCACTGCCTGGGGTTCGGCACCGGCGTTCGGCGTGTACGGGTTGGTCAAGGCCCTCATGGCAACGGACCTTATCAAGTTTAGGGAGAGTTATCTGACAGGGATAAACCCGTCTAACCATCAAAACGATCTCCTCCGCCGCCGGGTCGCTCAGATGACACACGAGGCTCTAGACAGCGGCACGTTTTCGTGATTACATCATTACATGTCTACACGTGATTCGGATCAGAAGGTCCATAGTTGGCTCGACGGTCGCCTGCCCGACGACTGGTTCGAGTCGTTCACGGTCACGGGGGACCGCGAGGAGATCACGATCGTCGGTACCATCCCAGTGCCCGACTCCGACGCCGCGGAGAGCCGTTCCGGACGGATCCGCAGGTTCCGAGAGGAGACCCGGGCGGCCCGCATCGCCGTGGCCCGCGAGCTCGAGGCCAGCACGGGACGTAAAGTCACCTGGGGGGCGACCTGCGGGGAGACGACGGAGATCTTCACCCGGCTGGCCGTGCCGGTGATGACCCGCCTGACCCAGCCGCAACGCCTCGTCCTGGACACGCTGGTCGAGTCCGGTGTGGCCCGCTCGCGCTCCCACGCGGTGGCGTGGTGCGTGCGACTCGTCGCCCAACACCAAAGTGAATGGCTCACGGATCTCGACGCGGCCATGACAGAGGTGCGCCGCGTGCGGGAGCAGGATCCGACGACCTGACCGGGAAGCGGGACGATGACCGTGATCCTGGGCGATTTGGCTGCCGAATAGCGATCACAGTCACCACCAACATTGACGAAGCACCGCTGCCCGCAGATCGAGTGTTGCTCCTCGTAGCGGTGATCATCGGGAGTGCAACGGGTGGCCTGTGACCACCGTGCGCCTTTGTGGGGAACGATCCGGCCCGTGATCGCGTTGCAACCGGCCTGGCACCGCAACGCTGGTGAATGCCGTCGGGGTGGACCTTGTCGCGACCAGGCACACCGATCCGGGGCTATCTCTCTACCTGGCCGCTAGTGTCCTGCGCCATTATTTCATGAGATAAATGATACGATGGGCTATGCCGCGCACCGGACGTCCGAAGGCCCCACTTGAGCTGACTGATGAGGAGAGAGAGCAGCTGGCTCGGTGGGCGCGGCG
>JBAVKQ010000165.1:0-12655 GCA_049688395.1 Candidatus Nanopelagicales bacterium | reverse complement strand
GGGACCGGCTGCCCCGGCATGGGCCGACGGGGACCGGCTGCCCCGGCATGGGCCGACGGGGACCGGCTGCCCCGGCATGGGCCGACGGGGACGGGACGCCCCGGCATGGGCCGACAGGTGTCGGCGAACCGACGCGCCCGCTCAGAGCGCCGCGAGCACCCGGTCGCGGACGTCCTCGATGCTGCCCATCCCATCGACGCGGACCAGCAGCCCGCGTTCCTGGTAGACCCGGGTCAGCGGCTCGGTCTGCTCCGCGTAGACCTCCATGCGGTGCCGGATGACCTCCTCGGTGTCATCGGCGCGCCCCTGGGCCTGGGCCCGAGCCAGCAGGCGCGCGACCACCTCGTCGTTGTCGACGGTCAACTCGACGGCTCGATCCAAAGCGATGCCCATGTCGGCCAGGGCCTGATCCAGGACACCGACCTGCTCGAGGGTGCGGGGGTAGCCGTCGAGCAGGAAGCCATCGGCCGCGTCGGGCTGCGCCAGACGATCGCGGACCATGGCGTTGGTGATCCGGTCGGGCACGTAGGACCCGGACTCCATGAACATCCCCGCAGCGATGCCCAACGGGGACACCTCGGCCAGGTGGCCGCGAAACAACTCCCCGGTGGAGACGTGCGGGACACCCAATTGGGCACACACCTCGACAGCCTGGGTGCCCTTGCCGCTGCCCGGCGGACCCATCAGGACGATGCGCACAACGACCACCTCATCTCTTCGGACCTGGGGTGGAACGCTAGCCGGGCCGGCGGCGGGATGAGGCCGTGAGACGCGCCGGGGGGCGGACGGATCTGACAGGCAACAGCCCGGCACCGGATGGCAGTGTCGGGCTGTTGCGGGGAGAGCCGTCGGTGACTACTCGGCCGGCGAGGCGGTGGGTGCGTCCGGCGCGGCCGTGGCCTCGGGTGCGGCGGGAGCGGCCGGTGCAGCGGGCGCGACCGGTGCAGAAGGCGCGGGCGCGGCGGATGCTGCGGATGCGCCCGGAGCCTTCTTCGCCGGAGCCCGCTTGACCGCGGGGGCCTTCTTGGCTGCCGGAGCCCGCTTGACCGCGGGAGCCTTCTTGGCTGCGGGGGCCTTCTTGACCACGGGTGCGCGCTTGGCCGGTGCCTTCTGCGCAGCAGGGGTCGCGGTGCTCGCCGGAGCCTCGTCCGCTGCTGGTGCCGCCGCCTTCGCGGGAGCTGCCTTCGCCGGTGCCTTCTTGGCAACCGGTGCCTTCTTCGCCGCGGGTGCCTTCTTGGCGGCCGGCGCCTTCTTGGCGGCCGGCGCCTTGGCAACCGGCACCTTCTTGGCGGCAGCCTTCTTGGCCGCAGGCGCACGCGTGGCCGCCTTCGTCGTCGGGACGGCCTTGCGCACCGCATCCTCGACCGACTTCTCCGCCGCAGCGGCTGCCTCCATTGCCGACGACGCGACCTCCGAGGCCCGCTCGGTGGCCCGCTTGGCCGTATCGCTGACCATCGCCAGGGCCTCGGCCGGCAGGTCGCCGTTGACAGAGGCCTTGAAGTCCCCGCCCGGACGGAACCGCGGCACTGCGGTGGCCATCTTGCGGATCGCCTCGCCAGTCGAGGGCGCCCGGTAGGTGCGCGCCGCCCGCTCTGCTCGCTCGAAGACGCCGAACCCGCTGATGGAGACCTTCTGGCCCTTGGTGACGGCTTCAGTGATGGCATCCACGACCGCTTGCACGGCCTCCGACGCCTCCTTCTTGCTGGTGTCGATGCGGGCTGCCACGACGTCGATCAGCTCAGCCTTGTTCATAGCCGGTTCCCTCCACGGATCACACCGGCGCGGTGCCGGTGAGCAGTCTGCAAGTTCAGGCGCAGATTACTCCCGCGCGTCGGGGGCGCGCTAGGCGGTGCGGGGAGCGAATGCCGGTCGGGAGGCCTCGAAACCCGCGATCAGGTCCGCACTTTGCAAGGTGATGCCCACATCGTCGAGGCCCTCGAGCAACCGCCAGCGCACGTAGTCGTCGATCTCGAACGGAGCCACGACGTCGCGGAACGCGACCGTGCGCGCCTGCAGGTCGACGGTGACCGACGTGCTCGGGTCCGACTCGGTGGCTGCCCAGAGCGCCTCGACGGTCGCCTGGTCCACCACGGCGGTCAGCAGGCCGCCCTTGCCGGAGTTGCCGCGGAAGATGTCGGCGAACCGCGAGGAGATGACCACCCGGAACCCATAGTCCTGCAACGCCCACACCGCATGCTCGCGCGAGGACCCGGTGCCGAAGTCCGGGCCCGCGACCAGGATGCTGGCCCCCGCGCGGGCCGGGTCGTTGAGCACGAACTCCGGATCGCTGCGCCACGCGGCGAACAGCGCGTCCTCGTAGCCATGGCGGGTGATCCGCTTGAGGTACTTGGCGGGGATGATCTGGTCGGTGTCGACGTTGCTGGCCCGCAGCGGGAGCGCAGTGCCGGTGTGCACGGTGAAGGCGTCCATGTCGTGTCCTGGGATCGGGGGGTGGTCGGCTGGGTCGGGCGGTGGAGCTGGTCAGGTCGGCCGGGTCAGGCAGTGGAGCTGGCCAGGCCGGCCGGGTCAGGCGGTGGAGCTGGTCAGGTCGGCTGGGTCAGGAGGTGGGCGGGTCAAGAGGTCGGCCGGGTCAGGCGGTGGAACGGGCCAGGTCGGCCGGTGAGCTGAGCGTTCCGCGCACGGCCGTGGCCGCCGCGACCTGCGGGCTGACCAGATGGGTGCGCCCACCCGGGCCCTGCCGGCCCTCGAAGTTGCGGTTGGAGGTCGAGGCGCTGCGCTCCTGGGGTGCCAGCGTGTCCGGGTTCATGCCCAGGCACATCGAGCAGCCCGCCTCGCGCCATTCGGCGCCCGCGTCGGTGAAGACCGTGTCCAGGCCCTCGGCCATCGCGGCCAGGCGCACCCGCACCGAGCCGGGGACCACCAGCATTCGCACACCGTCGGCCACGTGATGCCCGCGCAGGATATCGGCCGCCGCTCGCAGGTCCTCGATCCGACCGTTGGTGCACGAGCCGAGGAACACCGTGTCCACCGCGATCTCGCGCATCGGCGTGCCGGCGGTCAGGCCCATGTAGGCCAGCGCCTTGGCGGCGGCGGCCTGGTCGCTGGGGTCGGCGAAGTCCGCGGGGGTGGGCACCGCACCCGAGAGCGGCACGCCCTGCCCGGGGTTGGTCCCCCAGGTGACGAACGGGCTGAGCTCGCGGGCGTCGATGATCACCTCGGCGTCGAACGCCGCATCGTCGTCAGTGGCCAGCGTGCGCCAGTACGCGACGGCGTCGTCCCAGTCCGCCCCGGCGGGCGCCTTCTCGCGGCCCTCGATGTAGTCGAAGGTGGTCTGGTCCGGGGCGATCATGCCCGCCCGCGCGCCGGCCTCGATCGACATGTTGCAGATCGTCATCCGGCCCTCCATGCTCAACGCCCGGATGGCCTCGCCGCGGTACTCCAGGACGTAGCCCTGCCCGCCACCGGTGCCGATCCGGGCGATCACGGCCAGGATCAGGTCCTTGGCGGTGACCCCGTCGGGCAGCGAGCCCTCGACGGTGATCGCCATGGTCCGAAACGGCTTGAGCGGCAGCGTCTGGGTGGCCAGCACGTGCTCCACCTCGGAGGTGCCGATGCCGAAGGCCAGCGCCCCGAAGGCGCCATGCGTGGAGGTGTGCGAGTCGCCACAGACGACCGTCATCCCGGGCTGGGTCAGACCCAGCTGCGGGCCGACGACGTGCACGATGCCCTGCTCGGCGCTGCCCAGGGAGTAGATCGGGACGCCGAACTCGGCGGCGTTGGCGCGCAGCGCGTCGACCTGGGCGCGCGACACCGGATCGGCGATCGGCTTGTCGATGTCGATGGTCGGGACGTTGTGATCCTCGGTCGCCAGGGTCAGGTCGGGGCGACGCACCGGGCGCCCGGCGGCACGCAGGCCGTCGAAGGCCTGCGGGCTGGTCACCTCGTGGATCAGGTGCAGGTCTATGTAGAGCAGGTCGGGCTCCCCCGGAGCGCTGCGCACCACGTGCGCGTCCCATGCCTTCTCGGCGAGCGTGCGACCCATCTCCAACTCCGTTCCCTACAGTTGACGTCTCATATATTGAAACGGCAGTATCAACCTATGGACGAATCATACGCCAGCGGTGTGGGTGTCATCGACAAGGCTGCCATGCTGCTCGACGCCCTCGAGGGCGGGCCCCTCTCGCTGGCCGGGCTCGTGGCCGCGACCGGGCTGGCCCGGCCCACGGCGCATCGGTTGGCCACCGCACTGGAGCACCATCGGTTGATCGCCCGGGACATCTCCGGACGGTTCGTCCTCGGCCCGCGCCTGCCCGAGCTGGCCGCGGCCGCCGGCGAGGATCGGCTGGTCGCCGCCGCCGGACCTGCCCTGGCCACCCTGCGCGAGGCGACCGGGGAGAGCGCCCAGCTCTACCGACGGCAGGGCGATCGGCGGATCTGCGTGGCCGCCGCCGAGCGGCTGACCGGCCTGCGCGACACGGTTCCGGTCGGGTCGGTGCTCACGATGCATGCGGGGTCCGCGGCGCAGGTGCTGCTGGCCTGGGAGGACCCCGACCGGATCCACACCGGGCTGCGCGACTCGACGTTCACCGCCGCGACCCTGGCCGGGGTACGCCGACGCGGCTGGGCGCAGAGCGTGGCCGAGCGCGAGCAGGGCGTGGCCTCGGTCAGCGCCCCGGTGCGCGCGCCGTCGAACAAGGTGATCGCCGCGGTGTCGGTGTCCGGCCCGCTGGACCGGATGGGTCGGGTGCCCGGCCGCCTGCACTCCCATGCGGTCCTGGGCGCCGCCGCGCGGCTCACCGAGGCCCTGCGCCGGGACTGAGCTCAGGGCCTCGGACGGTTCGGTCCGCCGCGACGGCGGACAGTCAGAGGGACCCCCCACCTGGGTGGGGGGTCCCTCTTCGCGTAGCCCCGACGGGATTCGAACCCGCGCTACCGCCTTGAGAGGGCGGCGTGCTAGGCCACTACACAACGGGGCCGTGCTTCCTTGCAGTGCCGATCGCTCGGCGCGATGCGAGGGCTATCCCACCGGAGGAGACTCACACATCGAGCTGGGGTACCAGGACTCGAACCTAGACTAACTGAACCAGAATCAGTTGGGCTGCCAATTACCCCATACCCCAAGGGCAAGGGGAACTATACCGGCAGTTCCGGCGCTCCCCCAAATGCGCGGCCGACCGGACCGGGTTTCGGGTGGGTGTCGAAACGGGCCTCGAGATCGCGGCTGACCGCGTCGGTCACGGCCATGACGGTGGCCTCGAACGTGGTGCTGGTGATCACCGGGACCCGATGGCGGTGGCACTGCTCGACGATGTAGTCGTCGAGCTCCCGGATGGCGTCCATCCGCTCGAGGTAGGCCGTGGGCTTGCGGTCCCCGTCGAGGAAGCGCTGGATGAATCGACCACGATGCTCCTGCGGCCCGGCCACGGTCAGCACGTAGGTGAACAGCGGCAGGTCCGGATCGACCTCCATCAGGCCGGGGACGATGTGCACGCCGTTGACCAGCACCTGCTGGCCCTCCTTGACCGAGCGCACCGCCAGCGCGGCCGTGCCGTGCTGCACGATCCGCGCCTGCTCCTCGAACGCGAACAGCAGCCGGTTGCCCGACAGGTTGCTGAGCATCATCTTCGCCGCCGAGAACGAGCTCTGGTGCAGGGCCGGCAACAGGGCCGGGGCCAGCACGCTGCGGATCACCGAGCGCACCTGGTCGGTGGAGATCACCACCCCGATGCCCAGCCGGTCGGCGACCTCCGCACTGACCGTCGACTTGCCCACACCTGACGATCCGCCGACGGCCACCACGAACGGCTGGCCACCGGTGCGCACCCAGCGGCGGATCCGGACCCGCCGTTCGACGTCGACGAGTTCGTCGGCGAGCAGGACCCGGCTGATCTGGGCGAACACGTCATCGCGGCGGATGACCTCACCAGGTCGGTCGCCCGTTGCGGCGTCGGGTGCGCAGTGGGCGGCTGCATCGGCGTGCGCGGCGGCGATGCCGGCCACGGTCACGCTGGCAGCCTCGTCGGCCGCGGACGAGTCCAGGCCGCCCTTCATCAACCAGCGCGCGATCATGCCGGCCGACAGCGGGACCCTGCGGTCATCGAGATCGCGCATGAACAATGCCGTGTCGCTCACGGGGTCAACCTAACCCGCCCGGGCATCCGGTTGCCCCTCGCTCGGTTGCACTCGTTCGGTTGCTGCCCGTTCGGTTCCTGCTCGTTCGGTTCCTGCTCGTTCGGTTCCTGCTCGTTCGGTTGCGCTCGTTGAGTTCCTGCTCGCCCGGTTGCTGCGGCGTCGATCAGGCGTGGCTGGCCAGGGCGGCGTCGATGCGTGCCAGCGCGGTGGCCCGTCCGAGCAGCTCGATCGACTCGAACAGCGGCGGCGACACCCGTCGCCCGGTCACGGCCACCCGGACCGGGCCGAACGCGAGCTTGGGCTTGAGCCCCAGCCCCTCCACCAGCGCCGAACGCAGCGCTGTCTCGATGGCCGCCGCGCTCCACTCGGCGAGCGGGTCGATGGCCGCACGCGCCGCCTGCAGGACCGGGACGCTGTCCGCGCCGAGCATCCGAGCCGCGTCGGCGGGGTCGGGGGCGAACCGGTGCTCAGCGAACAGGAAGCCGAGCATGCCGCCGGCCTGACCCAGGGTCTCCATCCGCTCCTGGACCAGCGGCACCGCCGCGGTGAGGGTGGCGCGCTGGCCGTCGCTGACCGGCTCGGCCAGGATCGCGTCCTCGATCAGGCGCGCCTCGATGCGCGCGGTCAACTCCGGCACCGGCAGGGCGCGGATCCAGTCGCCGTTGATCGCGGTGCACTTCTTCAGGTCGAACCGGGCCGGGTTGGCGCTGACGCGGTCCAGGGAGAACGCCGCGGCCAACTGCTCCTTGCTGAAGAACTCCCGATCCTCACCCATCGACCAGCCCAGCAGCGCCAGGTAGTTGGTCAGGCCCTCGGGCAGGAACCCCTGCTCGCGGTAGAGGTTCAGGCTCGACTGGGGATCGCGCTTGGACAACTTCTTGTTGCCCTCGCCCATCACGTAGGGCAGGTGCCCGAACCGCGGGGTGGTGCCGTCAGAGACCCCAATCTCGGCCAGTGCGTCATACAGGGCGATCTGGCGCGGGGTGCTGGACAGCAGGTCCTCACCGCGCAGGACGTGAGTGATGCGCATCAGGGCATCGTCGACCGGGTTGACCAGCGTGTAGAGCGGCTCGCCGTTGGCGCGCACGAGCACGAAGTCGGGCACGTGCGCGGCGGCGAAGCTGACCGGGCCGCGTACGAGGTCATCCCAGGTCAACTCGGTGCCGGGCATCCGGAGCCGGATCGCCGGGCGGCGCCCCTCGTCAGCCAGAGCAGCGCGCTGATCGTCGGTGAGATCCCGGCAGTGGCCGTCGTAGCCGGGGGTGCGGCCCTCCTTGCGGGCCTGCTCACGACGCACCTCGAGCTCCTCGGGCTCGCAGAAGCACTCGTAGGCGCGGCCGGCTGCGAGCAGGTCGCGCGCGGCGTTCGTGTAGAGCTCCAGGCGCTGGGACTGCCGGTACGGGCCGTAGGGACCCTGCTCGTCGGTGCCCGCGGGACCATGACCGGGGCCCTCGTCCCAGTCCAGGTCCAGCCAGCGCAGGGCTGCGAGCAGCTGCTGGTAGGACTCCTCGGAGTCGCGCGCGGAGTCGGTGTCCTCGATCCGGAAGACGAACGTGCCACCGGTGTGCCGGGCGTAGGCCCAGTTGAACAGTGCGGTGCGGATCATGCCCACGTGCGGGTTGCCGGTCGGCGACGGGCAGAACCGCACCCGGACATCGGAGTTGCTGGCGCGGGCGGGCAGGTCGACGGGCGCGAGGACATCAGGGAGCTGGCTCATGATGCGCCGAATCCTACCGGCGCCTCGCGAAGCCCCACCCCGCTCGTGCTCCATTCCGTGTCATCTGCTCCCGGAATTCGCGGAGCATTTGCCACGAAACGGAGCACGAAAAGGTGGTGGTGTGAGGGCGGGCACAGCGACGGGTCAGCGGACGGGGTTCACCAGCGTCCCGAGCCCGGCGACCGTCACCACGACCTCGTCACCGGCCGCCAACGGACCCACGCCGGCCGGTGTGCCGGTCAGGATCACGTCCCCGGGCAGCAGGGTCATCACCGCCGACACCGCCTCGACCAGCGCCGAGACCGAATGGATCAGCGTGGCCGTGGACGCGCTCTGCACGGTGTCACCGTTGACGTCGCACTCCACCATGACGTCGGCGGGGTCCAGGTCGGTGTCGATCCAGGGCCCCAGCGGGCAGAATGTGTCGAACCCCTTGGCCCGGGTCCACTGGCCGTCCGCACGCTGCAGGTCCCGCGCCGTGACGTCGTTGCCGCACGTGTAGCCCAGGATCACCGAGGCCGCCTGCTCCGCGCTGACCCTTCGACACATCCGCCCGATCACGACCGCCAGCTCGGCCTCGTAATGCACATCTGCGGACTCCGGGGGCAGCACGATCGGGTCATCCGGGCCGATCAGCGCCGTCGTCGGCTTGAGGAACATCAACGGGCGCTCCGGCGGGGTGCCGCCCATCTCGGCGGCGTGGTCGGCGTAGTTCTTGCCGATCCCGATGATCTTGCTCGGGATCACTGGGGCGAGCAGCCGGACGTCGTCGAGGTCGTGTACGACGCCGGTGGTCTCCAGCGGCTGACCCGCGACCGCGAACGGATGCCCCGGGAGCTCGAGGATCTCGCCACCCTCGACCACGCCGTACCGGACGGCACCTACGTGCGAGTAGCGCGCGATCCTCATGCGCCGGACCCCACGGAGGCGGCATCACCCGTCGCCGGGTCGGCCCCCGTGCCACGCTCCGGCCCACCCGAAGCGGCCACCTCCGGCGGCAGCACGCCAGCGCGCATCAACCCGTAATCCACCGCATCCACGATCGCCAGCCACGAGGCGACGATCACGTTCTCGTGCACCCCGACCGTCGACCAGCTGCCACGCGCGTCGTCGGTCTGGATCAGCACCCGGGTCACCGCATCGGTGCCCTTGGCCCCGGGCACGATGCGCACCTTGTAGTCGACGAGTTCGAGGTTGGCGACCTCCGGGTAGATCTGCTCCAGCGCGGTGCGCAGCGCGTTGTCCAGCGCGTTGACCGGCCCATTGCCCTCCCCCACCCGCACGATCCGCCGACCGGCGGCGTGGACCTTGACGATCGCCTCCGAGCCGTGCCCGTCGCCGTTGACCTGCGGGGACACGATCGTGCGCCAGGACTCCACCTCGAAGTAGCGTCGGCGCTCCCCGGGCAGCTCGTCGCGCATGACCAGCTCGAAGGACGCGTCCGCGGCCTCGTAGGTCCACCCGGTCGACTCGCGGCGCTTGACGGTCTCGACCACCCGGGCCAGCGCAGCGGGGTCCGCGGCGATGTCCACGCCCAGCTCACGGCCCTTGAGCTCCACGGTCGCGCGGCCGGCCATCTCGGTGACCAGGATCCGGGTGTCGTTGCCGACCAGCCGCGGGTCGATGTGGCTGTAGAGCTCCTCGTTGACCTTCAGCGCGGAGGCATGCAGCCCCGCCTTGTGCGCGAACGACGAGATGCCGACGTAGGCCTGATGCGTGTCCGGCGGGAGGTTGGTGATGTCGGCCAGCGCATGGCTGATCCGCTTGGCCTCGCGCAGGTTGCCCTCGGGCAGCGGGTGGATCCCGAGCTTGAGCTCCAGGGAGGACACGACGCTGAACAGGTCGGCGTTGCCGGTGCGCTCGCCGTAGCCGTTGGCGGTGCACTGCACGTGCGTGACGCCGGCCTCGACCGCGGCCAGGGTGTTGGCCACCGCGCAGGAGGTGTCGTCCTGGCAGTGGATGCCCAGGCGCACCCCGGAGCGTGCCAGCACGTCGGTCACGATCCGGTTGATCCCCATGGGCAGCATCCCGCCGTTGGTGTCGCAGAGCACGCCCACGCTGGCTCCGGCGTCGAAGGCCGTCCTGAGCAGGGCGACGCCGTAATCGGGGTCGTGCTTGTAGCCGTCGAAGAAGTGCTCGCAGTCCACAAACACCCGCCGGCCGTGCCCGACGAGGTACTCGACGGTGTCCTGCACCATCGCGAGGTTCTCCGCGTTGGTGGTCCGCAGCGCCTCCTTGACGTGGCGCACGTCGGATTTGGCCACCAGGCAGATGACCGGGGCCTGCGAGTCCAGCAGCGCGCGGACCTGCGCGTCGTCGGCCACCGCGACACCGGGCTTGCGGGTGGCGCCGAACGCGACCAGTTGGGCGTTGCGCAGTTCGAGCTCGCCGGCTGCGGCGCGGGCGAAGAACTCCGTGTCCTTGGGCATCGCGCCCGGCCAGCCGCCCTCGATGAAGCCCACCCCGAACTCGTCGAGCAGCCGCGCAACGGCCAGCTTGTCGCTGACCGAGTACGAGATGCCCTCACGCTGGGCCCCGTCGCGCAGGGTCGTATCGAAGACGTGGAATGCGTCGCGGTCCATGTGCCCCTCCAACAGAAAACCCCCTCGCCCGAAGGCATAGGGGGCAAGCGCGCTGCGTCTGCTCTCAGACGGCAACGCGCTTCTCGATAATGATCGCCAGTGCGGCCATGGGCAGGATTGTGCCACGTGCACCCGAGCCGGCGCGACCCGCCCCCGCCCGGTTTCTCCGCGGATTGATCCAAGTTCGCTGGGTTCCAGGCCCAGCAGACTTGGATCGATCGCCCCGGAGGCCAGCGAACTTGGATCGATCGCCCCTGAGGCCACCGGACGTGGATCGATCGCCGTGGGACGGCGGCGCCGGCGGCTGCGGCGCCTCAGCTGACCCGGTGGACCCAGCCGAACGGGTCGGCGGCGCGGCCGGTCTGGATGTCGAGCAGCGCCTGACGCAATCGCGTCGTGACCGGGCCCGGTTGGCCGTCCCCGACCGTCCACTGCGCGGCGGCTGACTTCACCGAACCGACTGGGGTGACCACGGCGGCAGTCCCGCACGCGAACACCTCGGAGATCTCGGCGGTGGCGTTGCCGGCCTGCCAGTCCTCGATCGAGATGCGGCCCTCCCCCGCGGGGATCCCGAGGTGCTCGGCCAACTTCAGCAGCGAGTCGCGGGTGATCCCGGGCAGCAGCGTGCCGGTGAGTGCGGGCGTGACCAGGCGGGCGTCGGCACCGGTGCCGTAGACGAACACCAGGTTCATCCCGCCCATCTCCTCGACCCAGCGATGCTCGACGGCGTCGAGCCAGACGACCTGGTCGCAGCCCTGCTCGGCGGCGTGGGCCTGGGCCACCAGCGACGCGGCGTAGTTGCCTGAGCACTTCGCCTCACCGGTGCCGCCCGGGGCAGCGCGGGTGAACTCGGTCGAGAGCCAGACACTGACCGGCTTCACGCCGCGCGGGAAGTACGCCCCGGCCGGCGAGGCCAGCAGCAGGAACGTGTAGGCATTGGCCGGACGCACGCCGAGGCCCACCTCGGTGGCGAACTCGAACGGGCGCAGGTAGAGCGACTTCTCCGGGTCGTCGGCGATCCAGTCGCCGTCCGCGGTGACCAGGGCCTCGACCGCTCCGAGGAACGCATCCTCGGGGAACTCGGCCATGGCCAACCGGCGGGCGCTGCGCACGAACCGCACGGCGTTGGCCTCGGGCCGGAATGTGATCAGGCTGCCGTCAGCACTTCGGTAGGCCTTCAGACCCTCGAAGATCGACTGCCCGTAATGGATGAACATGCTGGCCGGGTCGAGGTGCAGGTGGGCATAGTCCACGAGCTCGGGCGGGGCCCAGCCTCGGTCGGCCGTCCAGTCCGCGCGCACCATGTGGTCGGTGAAGTGCCGGCCGAACCCGGGCTCGGCCAGGATCGCGTCACGGTCTGCCGCGGCCCGCACCGATCCGCTGCGGTGGTCGGCAACCTGAGCGGGGCGACGATCGGTCACCGGGTACAGGTCGATCCCGGCGGCTGCCATCTCGGCGGCGGTGCGGTGGGCGGACGTGCTGTCGGCGGTGCTCATGATGGGCAGTATCGCCGATGCCACGGGTCACGTGCGCGGGGATGCTGAGCATGCGGTGCCCGGCAACCCGAGTGGCGGTCACCGCTGCGCTGCGATCCGCCCCTGTGTCATCGATCCAGCACCTATTCGGTCGGTCCATGCCACAAGGGCGCGGGCCCCGCACCTGGCGCGGTGCAGTCCCGCTCGGCGGGCTCAGCCAGCGGCGGCGGAGGCCAGCGCGTCGCCGATCTGGGCGGTCGAGCGGACCGCACTGCCGCGCCTGGCCAGGTCGGCGGCCACCGCCGCCTCGACCCGATCGGCCGCCGCCTGATGGCCCAGGTGCGCGAGCAGCATCGCCACGCTCAGGACGGTCGCGGTCGGGTCGGCCTTGCCCTGCCCGGCGATATCCGGCGCCGAGCCGTGCACCGGCTCGAACATGCTCGGGTTGGTCCGACTGGGGTCGATGTTGCCGCTGGCCGCCAGCCCGATGCCCCCGGCGATCGCGGCGCCGATGTCGGTGAGGATGTCGCCGAACAGGTTGTCGGTGACGATGACGTCGAAGCGATCGGGATTGGTGCAGAGCGCGATCGTCGCCGCGTCGACGTGAAGGTAGTCGGTGGTCACGGACGGGAACTCCGTGGCGACCGCCTGGAAGATCCGGTTCCACAGCCCGCCGGCGTTGACCAGCACGTTGTGCTTGTGGACCAGCGTCAGCTTCTGGCGCCGCCCGGCAGCGCGTACGAACGCATCCCGCACCACCCGCTCCACGCCGAGCGCCGTGTTGATGC
>JBAVKQ010000164.1:0-36268 GCA_049688395.1 Candidatus Nanopelagicales bacterium | reverse complement strand
GGCAGCGCAGAGGGGGCGGCCGTCGATGCGACCGAAGCCCAATCCGGGGGTTATTCGATCCCGCTGCTCATCCTGCTGGCGACGGGGACCGGCCTGGTGACCGGGTTCCTCGGTGTCGGCGGCGGGTTCCTGGTCGTGCCGGCGCTGGTGCTCTCGTTGCGGATGCCGGTGGCCAACGCAACGGCGACCGGTCTGGTGGTCATCACGATCGCGTCCGCCTCCGCGTTGCTCGTGCGCCTGTTCCACGCCGAGGCGCTCGGCGAGCCCGGGGTGACAGCGGTGATCGTGGTGGCGACCGTGGCCGCCTCGCTGCTGGCCGCGCGCTTCTCCGGGCGGTTGTCCCCGCGGGCGCTGGGGACCGGGTTCGCGCTGCTCGTGCTGGGCATGAGCGTCCTGGTGGCCAGCCAGGCGTTCACCGCCTACCGGGACCACCTCTGAGGCACCCCCGTTCCACGTACCTGTTCACTGGTCCTGATCGCGGAGTCCAGGCCGTGGGACTGGGGCTCCGCCAGCAGTGGCCGTCCACGGTTCCGCGTGGCTGACCGTCCGGCGTCTCAGAACCGGTCGGTGGGCAGGACTGGCTTGAGGTCGATGACCGGCGTGCCATCGATGGCCTCGATGGGACCGATCCGCAGTCGGTCGCCATCGATCGCGAGGATGGCCACGCGATGGATGCCCACCGGGTTGGGGCGGGCAGGTGATCGGGTGCTGAACACGCCCCGCTCGCGCCGGGTCGGGTCGCCGCCGGGGTGGGTGACCAACTCGTCACGGCGTGCCCGGTGCAGCCAGGTCAGGACGACGAGGTCCGAGCCGACCGCCAGGTCGCGCGCACCGTCGCGGACGGCGGGATCGAGCACCAGCCAGGCGTCCGGTGCGCCCTGCTCGCCCTGCTTCGGTGCCTCAGCAGCGTCGATGAGCGGGGATTCGATCCAACCGATGGGGCGGACCTGGTAGGACGCCTCGAGCGCGCCGCCGCGGTCGGCCCGAATGCCCGCTGCCGCGTGGCGAAGGTCGGCGGTTGCTTCGAGGTCGTCCACCCGTGCTCCGCTCTCCGGTCCCTGCCCAGGACTCACTCGGAGGACGTGGTCGAGGCCAGCAGGCGCCGCGCGCGACGACCCAGGTCGTTCAGGTCCACCCGACCCGCATCGGCGGCAGCCGCAAGGCGCGCGGCCAGGTCCAGGGCCTCATCGAGTTCCGGCCCGGCGATGGCGGACTCCTGGCCCATGTCCCGCAGGATCGTGACCTCGGTCCGTGAGGCGATCAGCGGCGCAGCGACCCCGGTGATCCAGACCCGGGTGCGGCGGCCGTCACCGCGTTCCTCGCCGATGATCGGTTCGAGGGCGAAGATGGCGTCGGCGCGCGCGAACTTGCCGAAGCCCAACGCCACCATTCGGGAGTCCGATGCCACGCAACCATCCTGACATGCCCCCGCGCCCCGGCGCAGCGCCGAATCGAACGAAGTCTCGTCGGGCCGCATCGACTTGATCCAAGTCTCGTGGGCCGTTGTGCCCTCGATCGTGGATCGACTCCGAGGCTGGGCGGACTGGGCGGGCTGGGCGGGCAGCGACCTGCGCGCGCGTCCCGGGTTTGGGTCGCCCGGCCTCGTACGGCATAATCGCAGAAGTCGTCACGGCCCCGCCGAGGCGCTGCGCGGGTGTAGTTCAATGGTAGAACATCAGCTTCCCAAGCTGACAGTGCGGGTTCGATTCCCGTCACCCGCTCCACAGGAAAAGGGCCTCTGACCAGCACAAACACCGGTCAGAGGCCCTTCTTCATGGGTCCTAGTAGTGCCCCGCAATGCCCGTTTCGTGCGACGAATGGCATGCTTTGGTTGCACGTTCGTTGCACGGCCGATCGCACGGCCAGCAGCCTGAGGACGGGGAGGGGTCAAGATGGGACGCCAGTTCGGGGCCATCAGGAAGTTGCCCAGCGGGAACTTCCAGGCAAGCTATATCGCACCGGGGATCGGTCGGGTGACCGCGCCCATCACCTTCGCCAGGTACGACCAGGCCGACACCTGGCTGGCCGCCCAGCGAGTCGACCTCGCGCGCGAGACGTGGAAGGCGCCATCCGTAGGCAGCATCTCCCTGCGGCAATACGCGGTTCCGTGGCTATCGCAGCGCAAGCTCAAGCCGCGCACGGCCGATCTGTACCAGCGCCTGCTGAACCTGCACCTGCTGCCGGAGCTGGGCGACAGGCCCCTCAAGGGGCTGACCCCCGCCGTGGTCCGCGCCTGGCACTCTGATCTCGGGAGCACAACCGGGCCGACCGCGCAGGCGCAGTCCTACCGGCTCCTTCGCACGATCCTCAACCAGGCCATGCGCGACGGCGAGATCCCGAGCAACCCCTGCCAGATCGTGGGGGCCGGTTCCACACAAACGGCCGAGCGGCCCGTGCCGACGTTGGCCCAGGTGCACCAACTGGCCGACCTCGTGCCTGCCCGGTACGAGGCGTTGGTCCTGGTCGCCGCCTACGGCGGCCTGCGCTTCGGAGAGCTCACGGCGCTTACCCGCGCCGACGTGATTCTCCGGGAAGACAAGCTGCCCGTGCTGCGCGTCCGAAAGTCGATGAGTCGGCTGAACGGGAAATGGCTCGTGGGTTCCCCCAAGTCGGACGCGGGTATGCGCAACGTCGCCCTTCCGACCTTCCTCGGCCCCATCCTCACCGAGCACCTCGAAACCCAGGTCCGTGCCGGTGACGCCGCCCTGGTGTTCGCGACACGATCGGGCCGCCCATTGCACAACGGGAACTGGACCTCGACCTTCAAGCGCGCCAAGACCCAGATCGGCCTGGACGACTGCCATTTCCACGACCTTCGCCATGCTGCCGCAACTGCAGCGGTCCAGTCCGGCGCCACCTTGAAGGACACGATGGCGCGCCTCGGCCACGCCAGCCCGCGGGCCGCCATGATCTATCAGCACACCGCCCCAGATCGGGACGAGGGCATCGCCCACGCCTTGGATGTGGTCGCGAGGGAAGCTCAGCAGGGCAAGGCCATCCCACTGAACAAAGAGGGGGGCAGCCAGCCGGGATCGGAGGTGTCAGCGGGCTGAGCGCTGCACCCCGGTGATCGGCCCCCCGGAAATGGCGCTACAGGCGCTACACCGCTACGCGCATACCTCCCAAGCACGAGGGCGAGGGCCAGGTGGTCATTCGGAGGAGGATGCGTAGCGGGCCAGCTGTTCAACTACCCGGGCGCACTTCTCGCGGCCCCTCGCGCCTTCGTGGCCATCGCGGCCGTCTTTCCGGACACCCGGAACGGCCACGCGTCCGGTATCGCCACGAGGCGCGCGCTTCGCGGCGGAATGCAGCAACTCAAGCGCGGCACCAACTGGTGAGGCCAGTGGACGAGGGCCGGGGCTTGGGTCACCCGTCCCAGCCGTAGAACCGGCCGAAGGTCTCGCCCGGGGGGGTCTCCGAACCGGCGGCCGCCACCGCCGATCTCGTTGGCTCGGTCTATGTTGCGTGGGGTGTCTGGGGCTTGTCGGGGCGGGTCACTCGTCGGACCCGAGCCGCAGGACGCTCGAGCACCGGTGATAGCGACGCGGCCATCGGCGCGCGCCAGGCCAGCCTGACCGACAGGACGGCCAGGGTTCCGATCATCAGGATGATGGGCCATTCGACAATGCGGGTGGGCAGTCCGAAGCCGGCAACCAGGGTCACCATCAGGACCGAGCCGGCGAGGGCGGCGGAGGCGTCCCAGGGCCCTTCCTGCATGATGGCCGGCGCGTCCCCGACGAGCAGGTCGCGGATGATGCCTCCGGCTGTGCCCGCGATGACCCCGATCAGCACGGCGGACGCCGGTGGGAATCCTGCGGCCAATGTGCGCTCTACTCCGACGACTGCGAACAGGCCCAGCGCCAGGGAGTCCAGCAGGAGCATCGGTACCGCGATCCGGTTCGACCACCGGGCCAGCAGCATGCCGCACACGGCAGCGACCCCGGCCGCGGGTAGGTAGAGGGGGTCCGAGAGGGCCTTGGGTGCTGCGACGTCGAGCAGGACGTCACGGATCATCCCTCCGCCGAGGCCCACGCACACGGCCACCAGCAGCACACCGGTGACGGTGACGTGACGCCTCGAGGCGAACAGGGCTCCTCCCAGCGCGGCTACGACGACGGTCAGCACGTCGAGCCAGGTCGGCACGTCGATGGGGGTGACAGTCGCACCGGGCAGCATGCTCATCCTCCTGACTTCGTGCCTACCCGGTGCGCCGGTGGCGGTGCGGCTGCGATGGTTGGTGGCCCGGAGCGAACCCGTGGCCTCGACCCCCGGGAGGTGGGTCGAGACCACGGGCACTGCGGGTGGGGGTTAGTCGTAGTACTTCTTGCCCTTGGGGACGGTCGACATGATCGAGATGATCGCGATCAGGGCGAGGACCAGGTTGAACATCATCGTCACCATGCCGGCCTGCCGCACGGCGATGTTCTCTTGGATGCCCTGCATCTCCAGCAGCTCGCCCACGATCGTCGCACCCCCACCGAGGAAGGAGGTGAATATGGTCAGGGACAGGGCCGCGCCGATGGCGCCGCCCAGGGAGGACGCCATCTTGTAGATGCCGGCCCCTGCGCCGGCCTGAGCGGGGGGCAGGTTCGACAGGGCGGCGTCGGTTGAGGGGGTGGCGTAGAAGGCCAGGCCCAGGCCGAACAGGGCGTAGGCGATCACGGCCAGGACCGTGTACTGCCCGACCAGAAGGTTGGTCGGCATCAGCAGGATGCACGAGGTGGCCACGATCATCGATCCCCAGATCATCGGCTTGCGGGGGCCGAACATCCGCAGCAGCCGCTCGCCGAGGCGGATGAACAGCACGATCGCGACGGCGTAGCCGATGGTGAGGATGCCCGCCCGCCATGGGTCGAACAGCTCCGGGCGGGCGATCTGCAGCATCTGCTGGCTCACGATGAGCAGACCGATCGTCCCGTTGAGCAGGAAGTTGGACAGGGTCGCGCCGGTGAACGTCGTGTTCTTGAACAGCCCGAAGTCGATGAAGGGGTTGTCCTTCCTGCGCTCCAGGAGGTAGAAGATCACCGACCCGGCCACTGCGACCGCGATGAGACCCAGTGTCCGCGGCTGGGTCCAGCCCATCTGCCGACCGAAGATCAGCACGATCATCATGGCCAGAACCGTGACGAAGAAGACCGCGAAGCCGGCGGCGTCGAACCGCTTGTGCTGCCCCTCGGCCTTGCTCTCCGGAATGCCCCGGATCAGCAGGATCGAGATGACGGAGATGACGATGGACGCGTAGAAGATGTATCGCCAGTTGAAGTTCGTGGCCACGAACCCGCCGAAGAGGGCGGCGAACCCCGAGCCGCCCCACGAGCCGATCGACCACATGGACACAGCCCGCTGACGCTCGGCTCCGTCCCAGTAGGTCTTCACCAGCGCCATCGTCGCCGGCATGATGCACGCCGCGGACAGTCCCTGGATCGCGCGCCCGCTGAGCAGCAGCGGCAGGGACAAGTCGCCCTTGGCCAGGACCACGAGCACCCCGCCGATGATGCTCAGGATGTTGCCGGTGATGGCGATCCGGACCCGCCCGATGCGGTCGGCCAGGCCGCCGAAGAAGACGATGAACAGCCCGGAGAACAGGGCGGTGATCGAGACCGCCAAGTTCATCTGGTCCAGGTTGACGTACGGGTTCGTGACCGCGTCGATCGTCCCGCCGTTGATGTCGGTCAGCACGCTTCGGGCCACCGTGCCGATCGTTCCGGCGAACAGCCAGAACGTCACGACGCCCAGGACGATGCCCAGCAGAGCCTTGTCGTTGCCCTTGTATCCCTGCCCCGCGGCAGGAAGGGCCGTGGCCGTGCTCATCTCAGTTGTCCTTTCCCAGGTAGGCCATGACGGCAACGACGATGGCTTCGGTGCCCGCGCTGAGCGTGGGCTGGATCAGTGGGGCGAAGAATGGGGAGTGGTTCGGCGGTCCCGCCTTGTCGGGCGGGAACCCCCCGAGGCCCCAGTAGGTGTACGGCGTGCCGAACGCGTCCGGAACGCGGCTGAAGTCCTCGCTGGCCGTGATCCGACCCAACGGGATGACCCGCTCGTCGCCGAAATGGGCGCGGAACGCCTGCGTGACCGTGGTGCTGACCTCCGGGTCGTTGTCGGTGAGCGGGAACTGGTCGTAGTACTCGAACGTGGGCGGTTGCGGTGAGCCGGCGGCCTCGCATTCCGCGCGCACGATGCGTTCGATGCTGTCCACGACCCGCTGGCGCACGCCCATGTCGTACGTGCGCAAGTTGACCAGCAGGACGGCGCGGTCGGGGATGATGTTGCTCTTCGAACCCGCGACGCTGCTGCCGACCGTGACGACGGCGAACTCGCCGGGCTTCACCTCCCGCGAGACGATCGTCTGCAGGCGCAGCACGATCGACGCGGCCAGCACGACCGGGTCCACGCTGAGGTGGGGCATCGAGCCGTGCGAACCCTTGCCGAAGACGGTGATCCTGATGCTGTCACCGGCTGAGAGCACCGGGCCGACCTGGGTGCCGATCACGCCAGCGGCGTGGTTGAGCACGTGCTGGCCGAATGCCACGTCCGGACGCGGGATCTTCTCGATCAGGCCGTCGTCGAGCATGGCCCTGGACCCGGCTGCGGTCTCCTCGGCGGGCTGGAACAGCGCAACAAAGGTGCCGCTCCACTCATCCCGGTTCGCGGCGATGAGTTCGGCGGCGCCCAGCAGGCAGGTGATGTGGGCATCGTGACCGCATGCGTGCATGACGCCCACGGTGGCCCCGGTCTCGTCGACTGCGGTGTCCGTCGACGCGTAGGGCAGGTCCGTCAGCTCGGTCACGGGCAGGCCGTCGATGTCAGCACGCATGAGTGCCGTCGTCCCGGGCCCGTTGGCCAGTACCCCCACCACACCACCGCCCACCGACTGGACGTCGTACCCGAACCCGACGAGACGCCGTGCGATCTCCGCAGCTGTCTGCGTCTCGTGGGAGCTCAACTCGGGGTGGGAATGTAGTTGCCTGTATAGCTCTTCCTGCCACGCAGTCGTGGCCTCCAGGCCCTTCAGGACCTGCTGAGCGTGCGTCATGGGATCACCTCTTCGGAGAAGGCACGCGGGACTTCCTTCACCCCCATGTTTCTCGCGCAAGGACCCGGATGCTCTATGGATGCCGGATGTTGCCAAGAACAGACCGCTGGCTCTGGCGCACCTCCCGCCCAGCTTGCGGTGAGTGTCAACGACAGCACGAGAAGCTGACCCCCTAGCGGCAAGGCTCAGGGGGTCAGCAGGGGATCTCGGCAGCGGGGCTCAGCAGACGCTGAAAGCCGCCCGCCACGAAAGCGCCCAGCTCGCGGCGATATGCAGCACCTTGTCAGGGCAGTTCGAGAGGTCTCAGTAGACGTACCTGGCAGGGACCAAGCAGTTGCCGGCCCAGCCGGGGACCCTCCCCTGCGCCTGAGCGAACGGGGAACCCTCACGCTGCGGGGTGGGGTTGGCCTCCTTCCGAGCCCTGCCAGGTGGGTCAGGAGAGCTGGAGGATCGAGGCGGGGGCGGCTGCGGCGAGCCACCGAGTGATTTGGTCGGGGGTCCAACCTCGGTCGGTGAGTTGGACCCAGACGCTGTCCCCGCAGAGGGTGAGCAGGACGTGGGTGGCGGTCTCGGGGGTGAGGTCGGGGCGCAGGGGGCCCTTGCCCGCGACGATGTCGATGACCTGGCGGTAGCCGGCGATCTGCATCCGGTCATGGTGGTCGTGGATCGCGCGGACCTCGTCGTCGGTGAGGGCGGCGGCGCGGACCACTTCGGAGACCGGTGCCGCCCGGGCCAGCAGGGGCGCGGCGCCGCGGACGAACTGTTCGAGGGCGGTGGCGGCGGTGGGCGCTGCGAGCATGGCGGCCCACCAGGGCGACTCCTGCTGCACGGTGGGCAGATCAGGCCCGAGGACTCGGTCGTCGATGACGGCGCTGACCAGTTCGGCCTTGGTGTGGAACACGAAGTACACGGTCTGGGGGGCGACTCCGGCGCGGGAGGCGATCGCGCTGATGGTCGCGCCGTGGTAGCCGCGTTCGAGGAACTCCGCGTGCGCGGCGTCGAGGATCGCCCGGCGGGTTCGAGCGGCGCGGTCGCGGCGGGTCGAGGTCTTGACATCGGTCACGGGCAGCAGCATAGTGCGCTTAACTGTAGTGACGCTCTAGTTGCCCACTCCAATCACCGAGGGAGGTCGTGGCGTTCGTCGTGGAGAGTGTGGTGGAGATCGAATCCGCCCTGGACTCTCTCAGCGTAGGACGCACGGGCGGGACTTCCACGGCTGAAGACCCACGACTGCGCCAACCGCCTCGCCGACGCACATCCGGGTGACCGAGACCACCAAGCCCGGCAACTGCAGGCGCGCCGCGCGGGCCCGTCCCCCTCGATAGAGCGGGGGAGCGGCGTAGGCGAGCACGGCAGCCTAGGGTGTGCCCGCAGGTGCGGCACGGCACGGCCAGCCGCCAGGTTGAGCGACCATCGGAGGCGCCGATGCTGGGATTCTTCGAATCGAAGCCGTTTCGCGATCAGCAGCTGGGCACATTCGATCGCCGACACGGGAAGTGGATCGGTTCCATCACGCTTCCGCCTCACGGCCAGGTTGAGCTGCGAGTGGCCGGTGATCGTGCCGGCCCCGACGCGGCGTCTCTTCTCCTGGCAGCCCACGCATCCGCGCAGTTCTCCGCGGTGCGCGCCGAACTCGCTTGCCAGCTGCTTGAGCACTACTTGCCCTACCAGGACGCGTGGCAGCGCAATGATCTCGAGAACCAGGGCGTCGCACTGAGTGTGCCGGAGGAGGTGTGGGCTCACGTGCTCGTGGCGTCGATCGACGTCGACGCGAGGCGCGTAGACAGCCCGATCGAGTTCCGCTTGGACGTGGGGTGGGATCAGGAACACACCCTTGGGGCGTTTGTGCGCGACGGCCGACTGGTGGAACTCAACGGCTCGGTGATTCGCTAGCGGAGTCTGGATGTCCGGCAACTTCCACGACCCTGGCCAGGGCAACCGCCGCCGGCACGACTGACCAGCCACAAGCCCCAATCCCGACAATCCCGGGGACCAGTCGCATCTGGTGTGGCCCCCTCCTGCCTGATCACGCTGGGTGCGATGAGACAAGTGAGCGGCCGACCACATTGCGTCCATGGACATGGTCAAACACCGCGTCTACTGGACCGATTCGCGGCTATGTCGCGCAGCCGCGACACCGGGACGGTACGCGGCGGAGTGCCGCGGGTCATGCAGTTGCCTTGGCCGCCGCCAGCGGTGCGCACGATGCTGGTTGACCGCCGGGCTGCTGGTGGTGGCGGCCAATTGCCTGTCACCGCTGCGTCCGCAGGTTGCGGTTGGACCCGCCAGTGGATCGGCGGTGCGCTTGGCGCGACTACAGGCCATCACCGGCAGCTCGGCTACGCGCGACGGCCTTGGGTGGCGTCCGGTGACAGGTGTGGGATTCCCTGCCAGGTGGCGCCGGGGGTGACGGTGCGCATCGCGATGTAGGCAGCTCGTGGGTCGGAGAGGGTGGCCTCGATGTACGGGCCTGTCGGGGTGATGGCGACCTCGCTGCGGTCGGCCAACCAGGCGTGGGCTTCGGCCACGAGTGCGCGGTCGCCGTTCAGGTAGGGCCAGTGGGGCGACCAGGACAAGGTGCGCCCATCAGGCAGGGTTGCCAGCATCGTGTCCGCACTCTGCACGCTATCCACGGTACCGGTCCACCCTGCGGGTCCCAGTCTCCGGACCAACCGCATGCGCAGATGTTCACGGCACGTTCAGATCAGCTGGCCGATGAAGGGTGTGGGCTGTGCTGCGTCGGAGTGGCATCTTGTCAGGCGTCGGTCCACAGGTCGCCGGCGATGGGGTGGGTGCCGCTCCACCGGAAGGCTGCTTCGGTGGTGCGGGCCGCCTCCCGCTCTTTGCGGGGTTTGGTCGTAGCGCCTGCATGCCAGAGTCGGCGGGACTGTTACCAATCCGTTATGAACTTGTGCACAGTTTGTGCATCTGCCTGAGGGTCCGCGAGTGAATCCCCTGATGAGAGTCGCAAAGCGTGGCTCGTGACAGGACTTAGGAGACTTCATGAACGTCAAGCTTGCAGCCGCCGGTGGGATCGCCGCCCTGCTGTTCCTCTCGGGTTGTTCCAGCGACTCGGAGGAGGCCACCGCCCCGGCGACCAGCGCCGCGCCCACTGAGAGTGCCGCCGCTTCGGAGCCGGCCATGACCGAGGAGCCCGGCACCATCGTCGAGGTGGCTGCCGCCAATCCGGACTTCGAGACCCTGGTCGCGGCGGTGACCGCTGCTGGCCTGGCCGAGACGCTGTCCGGTGAGGGCCCGTTCACGGTGTTCGCCCCGACCGATGAGGCGTTCGAGGCCCTGCCCGAGGGTGTGCTCGACGCGCTGCTGCTCCCGGAGAACAAGGACGCCCTCACCTCGATCCTGACCTACCACGTCGTTGCCGGTGAGGTCATGGCCGCCGACGTGACCGCCGGCGACGTGGAGACCGTCGAGGGCTCCACCTTCACGATCACCACCGACGGTGGCGTCAAGGTCAACGACGCCAACGTGATCGCCACCGATGTTGATGCCTCCAACGGTGTGATCCACGTCCTCGACGCCGTCCTGGTCCCCGAGAGCGTGGACGTCGCCGCACTCACCTCCTGACCACAGGCGGCCCGCACCCCAAGGCACAGAACGGTGGAGGGCCCGTCGGACACCTGTCCGGCGGGCCCTCCGTCATGGCCGGCCCGGGCACCGTCGCGGCCCACAGCGACCGCACCAGAGGTAGCCCGCAGGGGGTCGACCCGAGCGCCTCAGGGTTTCCGACCCGGTCGTGCCGGGTACACCCGGGGTATCCCGCCGAACCGGTGGGGCGAGGGGTTGACGGTGCCGAGTCCCGCCTACGTCGACCTCCTCCAGTCCGGCGTTGAGCCGGTCGACATCCACGGGCGGGAGCGGGGGACCCACATCCGGTCCCACGCGTTCGCGTGAGTCCTTGGGGTGAAGCCGCACCGCGGCCGGGTGCTCCACCCGAACCCGACAGCTCACCTCGCAGGCGCCCCGGAGGATCCACATGATCACCGCAACGCCACCACCCAAGCCAACCCCCGACACCGGCTCGCTGGGCGAACCGCTGGGGCAGTACGTGGACCTGATCACCCAGTACGTCCGCCGCCGGGTACCCGACCACAGGCAGGCCCAGAGCGTGGTGTCTGAGGTGTTCCAGAAGGCCAGCGCGAATCCCGCGCAGGTCCAAGCCAACCCGCTTCCCTGGCTGATCGCCGCCGCCCGCCGCGCGTGCGCCTCAGTCCGGCGCACCAACCTCCCCAGATCCTGACCACCCGCGCCCAGTCCGGTCGCACGCGTCGGGAACAGTGTCCGCCCCCACACAGCAGTAGCTTCTCCTGCCTGGCGCCCACTCCCCCACTACCGGTCATGGGCAGTAGATCGACGGGCCGGTGACAGCGCCCGCTCCGAGGGCGCCCAGCTCGCGGCGGTGTGGGGCACCTTGTGCGCTTCGGATCGGGTCGACTTCCTGGGGGTGCCCTGAGGATTGCGCAGAGCCGAGGCCCCCTGGCGAGAGTCGGCGCGGTCTGCGCACTACGGACACGAGATGGACAGCGACGAGATCCTCGTTGGCTTCGGGCTGCCTTGGCAAGACCGGCTGGGCAATTAGCCCTACGTGGCCAGACTGAAGGCCAAAGGGGACTAGACAGGCGAGCCCCGGGTTGCCTCGGTAGGTCGTTGGTAGTCGGTGGTGAGGGCTCCGGTGGGGTCCAGTCGAGCGAGCATCGCTTCGGTGATGGCCGCCAGTTGGGTGATCTGTTCGCGGGTGAGGGCATCGATGACGTTGGCACGCACCGTCTGGACGTGTCCGGGGGCGGTGGCCACGACCTTGGCCCATCCGGTCTCGGTGAGCCGGGCGTTGGTGGCGCGCCGGTCCTCGGGGCAGGGGAACCGGGCCACCAGGTCGCGCTGCTCGAGTCGGCGGATCACGTGGGACAGCCGGGGCAGGGTGGCGTTGGTGCGTGCCGCCAGGGCAGTCATCCGCAGGGTGCGTTCGGGGGCCTCGGAGAGCATCGCAAGCACGAAGTACTCGAAGTGTGTCAGGTCGGCGTCCCGGCGCAGCTGCGAGTCCAGGGCGGCCGGCAGCAGCTCCAAGACGGCGGCCAGGCGCACCCAGGCCACGATCTCCTCGTCGTCCAACCAGCGCGTGCTCATGACTCCACCCTAACGTAGATAGTTGACAGGACAACCATTCTCGAGTACCTTTTAGTTGTACCTACAAACAAATCTACTCCAGGAGCACCTCATGAGAATCGTCAGCATCATCGGAACCGGGAACATGGGCCAGGCAATCGCCAGCGTCGCCACCCGCGGCGGGCACACCGTCGAGCTGATCGGCGAGACCGACACGACCAAGCCGGTCACCGGCGACATCGTGATCCTCGCCGTGCCGTTCGCCGCCATCAGCGACGTGCTCACCGCCCGCGGGGCCAGCTTGGCCGGGCGGATCGTGGTCGACATCACCAACCCGCTGGACTTCGCCACGTTCGACTCGCTCACGGTTCCCGCCGACAGCTCGGCGGCCGCCGAGATCGCCGCCGCGCTGCCCGACTCCCGGGTGCTCAAGGCGTTCAACACCACCTTCGCCGCCACCCTCGCGTCCGGTGCGGTCGGCCCGCTGACCACCACCGTGCTGATCGCCGGAGACGACACCGACGCCAAGGCGACACTCGCCCAGGTCGTCACCGACGGCGGCCTGAACGCGATCGACGCCGGCGGGCTGCGCCGGGCCCGCGAGCTCGAGGCCCAGGGCTTCTTGCAGATCACCCTGGCTGCCGCAGACAAGGTCACCTGGACCGGTGGCTTCGGCGTCGTCGCCGCCTGACCCGCACCGGCCACGGTCACCCCACAGCCCGCACCCTGCGTGCCGTGGGGTGACCGGCTCCAGCCTCCCCCGACGCCCCGGACCGCCGACGCCGCCCGCGCTCATCCAGGAGAAGACAGCCATGACCACCGCCCCAGCCACCAACGACGACCGCACCATCAGCGCCGGCACGACCATGGACGCCGTGACCCTGCGGGTCGGCGACCTCGACCTGATGACCGGCTACTACTCCGACGCGATCGCGCTGGTCCCCATCGAGGAACGCTCGCGTGGCCGCGAGGTCCACCGCGTCCTGGGCCGCGGCCACACCCCCATGATCCGCCTGGTGCACACTCCCGACCTGCCCGCGGGCAATCCCCGCGAGGCCGGCCTGTTCCACACCGCCTTCCTGTTCGACGACCCCGCCAGCCTCGCCGCCACCGTCTACCGCGCCGCCCTGGACCCGCGAAGCCGCTTCACCGGCGCCGCGGACCACCTCGTGTCCGAGGCGTTCTACTTCACCGACCCCGAGGGCAACGGCATCGAGCTGTACGTCGACCGGCCCCGCCAGCAGTGGCAGCACTCCGGCGGCGAGCTGCAGATGGCCACCCTCCCCCTGGACCCCAACGCCTATCTGCACACCCACCTGACCCGCGAGGCGATCGACGCTGGACCCGCGCGCGCCGGGCGGATCGGCCACGTCCACCTGCAGGTCGGCGACCTCGACATCGCACGCGACTTCTACATCGACACGCTCGGCTTCGAGGTGACCGTCGCCAGTTACCCGGGCGCGTTGTTCGCGGCCGCCGGCGGGTACCACCACCACCTCGGCATGAACACCTGGAACAGCCGCGGTGCCGGACCCCGAGCCGTGCGCCTCGGACTGGGCAACCTCGCCATCACCGTGCCCACCCGCGATGACCTCGACGCCATCACCGCCCGCCTGCAAGCTGGCGGTTGGGCCTTCGGCGACACCGGGCACGGCATCGAGGCCACCGACCCCTGGAACACCCAGGTCACCCTCTCGCTGCCCGGAACGACCACCGACGAGCTCCTCGACCGCTGACATCCACGCGGGTCGCGGGCAGGCGAGGCGATCCTTGGCGATCGCTGGCCTCTTCGACGTGGCCCGGTCGCTGGGTCCCTCCCGCCGCCGTGTCATATCCGTACTCACGCCCGGGCCGGTGAGCGCGCGCACGGCCACGCCTGCGCGTACTCGGGGGCCAAGGCTGGCTGTAGGCCACCCATAGCGCTCGGGCGCGGCCGTCACGCTTCTGACGGGACCGGTTCAGACAAATCCAGCCGTGAACGTCGACGGCCTCCTACTCCCTATCTGCCGCGGTGCCGTCACGAGCCACTGCGACAAGGACCGACCATGTGGACTTCGTCGGGCCCGTGGCGCGGAATGCGCGGGCCAGGGACCTGTGGGCCTTGAGGCCCACGACGATGAGGTCCGGGTCGAAGGCTTCGATCTCCTTCAGGACCACCCGCGCCTTCTCCGCCGTGCTGAGCCAGGCGGGCGCGTGCGCGCGCTGCACGATCGGATCCGCCCCTGCGCCCTGCAGCCTGGCGACGGCGTCCTGGACAGCCTCCCCGCCGTAGCGCCCCTGTCCGCGTAGCGCGACCACCCTCACCTCGCACGTGGCCAACCACGGCAACTCGGCCGCGCACGACACCGCCCGTGTCGCGTCGCTCGTCCCGTCGACGTACACCAGGACCCGACGGGTGGGATCGCTGCGTCGGATGACGGCCACGGGAGGGTCCGGGTGCTCCAGGAGCCACTCGGCCATGCTGCCGACTCCCAGGAGCTGCAGCAAACCATGCCTCCGCGGTCCGATGACGACCAGCGTGGCGGAACCAGCCGAGTCGAGGACTGCCCGCGGATCGGCGCGTCCCACGAGGTGCTCGACCCTGGTCTCCGCGCCGTGCGCGCCTGGAAGCCGCCGAGGGTGTGGCGGATCCCAGGGGACGAGGGGGACCCGGTCGGGAGGCAGGATCGTGACATCGGGTGCGTCATCGGCGCTGACCACGCAGATCGTCCAGCCAGGCCATTCGTGTTGGCTGATCCACTCCCAGACCGAATCGGAGGTCGCGGATCCATCGTCGCCGAAGACCAGGCGACGCCTGACGTCGTCGGTGCTCCCATCGTGCGGGTCAGTGGGCCTCGAGCTCATCATGCCGCCACCATCTCGTCGTGCTGCTCGCCGTCGGCGCCTGGGCCCCCGCTCAGCACCGGACGACGGCGCGACCGCCCCCTCGCGGCAAGGATGCCCGCTCCGATTGTGGCAGCCGTGACAGACGCGACGAGGATCGTAGCCTTGGCGATCTCGGCCTGCGGTCCGACACCGAAGGCCAGCTCGGACATCAACAGGGCCACTGTGAACCCGATACCACCGAGTGCGCCTACCCCGAGGATGTCCAACCACCCCAGGCCCGGCGCGAGTTGGACATGCTCGGATCGTGAGATCAGCCATGTCGCGGTGACGATCCCGAGCGGCTTGCCCAGGACAAGAGCGAAGAAGATCCCGATCGATACCGGATTGTCGACGGCGGCGGCGACGGCTGGTCCGTCCACTCGGACCCCAGCCGACATCAGCGCGAAGAACGGCACGGCGACGCCCGCCGAGATAGGGCGCCAGAAGTGCTCGAGACGTTCTGCGTCGCTGTGTTTCTGGCCTCGGCCGGCCAGCGCGCCGACGGACATCCCCAGAACGACGCCAGCAAGGGTGGCATGGATCCCAGAGGCATGCATCAGCGCCCACGTGATCACCGCGAGGGGTACCAGGACCCACGCCGTCACACCGCGCTTGACCAGCACGTGGAACAGGAGGGCGCCCAACAGTGACGCACTCAGGAAGATGAAACTGATGTCTGACGCGAACAAGACCGCGATGAAGATGATGCCGATGAGGTCGTCCACGACCGCAAGCGTCAGGAGGAAGGCGCGCAGCGCCATCGGGAGCCCTCGCCCCACGATCGCCAGTACGGCGACGGCGAAGGCGATGTCGGTCGCCGTCGGCACCGGCCAACCGCCCGGAGCGCCATCGGGACTGGTGGTGTTCACCGTGAAGTAGATGACCGCGGGCACTGCCACCCCACCGACGGCGGCGACGACCGGAAGTAGCGCCGTGTGGATCTTGCGGAGTTCGCCGGTCACGATCTCTCGCTTGAGTTCGAGGCCCACGATGAAGAAGAAGACCGCAAGCAGGCCGTCTGCAGCCCACTCGTGCAGAGAGAGGTTCAGATGCAGGGCTTCGGGCCCGACGTGGATCTCGCGCAGTGCCTCGTAGGCGCCGTGCCACGGCGAGTTCGCCCACACGATCGCGATGGCCGCGGCAACCAGCAGCAGGACGCCACCAACGCTCTCGGCTCGCAGGGAGTCAGCGAAGTTCCGCCGACCGCCCGCAGTGAGGCGAGAGAAGAGGGGCGCTCGGGTGGGATTGCGACCGTCCGTCGTCACCATCGGGTGCCCTGTCGGGAGGAGATCCCCACGCAGCGCTCGGGTTCCGATCCGAAACACACCAGAACCGCCACGGAGGCAGGAACGTTGGTCACGGGCTACTCCACCTCCGTCGCGTCTTCCGGACGTTGATCGAAAGTACACCGCCACGATGCGCCTGCGGCAACCAGTTGTCATTGCTTGCCTCAGGCAGCGCGGCGGGGCGCGGCAGAGGGCGTTCGGCCGAGCGATCAGGCGACGCGGACGGTCGCGACGTGCGGCGTGTTGTCGCTCGCGGTCCCCACGTACACGGAGAAATCCCCACGCGGCACGACGAACGCGTGCGTGTACGAGTCCCACACCGACAGGGGATGGTTCGTGGCAGCGGGATCGATCGTGATGGTGACCTGCCGCGACTGGCCCGGCTCGAGGTGCACCTTGGTGAAGCCGACGAGGCGCTTGGGCGGCTGCCCCTCGCCGGGAACGCCGAGGTAGACCTGCGGGACCTCCGCCCCCGCAACGGACCCGGTGTTGGTCACCGTCAGCGAGACCTCGATCGGCGTCGTGCCGTCGGTGTCGGTGGTGGACATGACCACCTCCGACAGGGCGAAGGTGGTGTACGACAGCCCGAACCCGAACGCGAACAGCGGGCTGATGCCCTGGGCCTGGAACCACCGGTAGCCGACCTGGCGACCCTCCGTGTAGCGGATGACCGGGTACCCGCTGCCCTCGTCGGTGCCCGGGTAGCGGACCCGGTCGCCGTAGTACAGGGTGTCGGTCTCGGCCGCCGGATAGGTCGTGGGCAGCTTGCCCGACGGGTTCACGTTGCCGAACAGCAGGTCGGCGACGACGTGCCCGTCCTCGGTGCCCTGGTTCCACGCCTCCAGCACCGCGGGCGCCCGGTCGAGCCAGGGCATCAGCACCGGGGAGCTGTCCTTGAGGACCACGATGGTGCGGTCGTTGAGCCCGAGCAGCGCGGAGATCATGCGGCTCTGGTCGTTGGGCAGGTGGGCGTCGGGGCGGTCGACGCCCTCCGTGGCGACCAGGCCAGCCATGATGATCACGGTGTCGGCCTCCGCGGCCGCAGCCTTGGCCTCGTCGAGGTTCGACAGGTTGTCGGCGACGGTGACCTTGCTGACGGTCGCATCCGAGCCCAGCGCCGCGAGGACGTCGCGCATGCCGTCGACCGGGGGGACGGTGTACAGCGGGTCGACCTTGGACGAGCCGCCTCCCCCCTGGCAGGCGTCGTCGACGTACTCGGACTGTCCGACGATGAGCACCCGGCCCGCGGTCGCGGCCTCAAGCGGCAGCAGCCCACCCTCGTTCTTCAGCAGGACCGCGAGCTGCTCGCCGATCCGCCGGGAGATCGCCCCGTGACCCGCGGCGTCGATCTGGCCCGGGGCGTACGGGCGCTCGAACTGCCCGAAGCGGAACATCTGGGTGAAGCGGCGCACCAGCGCCCGATCGACGGTCTGGATCTCGAGGCTGGTGTCCTGCAGCGCAGCCTTGACGTTGGCCTCGTTGAGCCACTTGGCGTCGGGCATCTCGTGGTCCATGCCCGCGTTGAGCGACGGGGCGGCCGAGCGGCAGCTCCAGAAGTCGGACTGGACATAGCCGTCGAAGCCCCACTCCTCGCGCAGCACCGTGGTGAGCAGGTAGCGGTTCTCCGTGGCGTACACCCCGCGCACGCGGTTGTAGGCGCTCATGATCGCGGCGATCCCGGCGTCCTTGACCAGCATCTCGAAGGGCAGCAGGTACATCTCGCGCAGGACGCCCTCGTCGACCTCGACGTTGGTGCGGAACCGCTCGTACTCCTGGTCGTTGACGACGTAGTGCTTGCCCATCGCGATGACGTCGTGGGCCTGGATCGCCTTGGTGACCTCGACCCCCATGACCCCGGACAGGTAGGGGTCCTCGGAGAAGTACTCGAAGTTGCGCCCGGCGATCTCGGTGCGGTGCAGGCAGACGCCAGGACCTTCGAGCACGTGCTGGCCCAGGGTCGCGGTCTCGGAGCCGATCAGGTCCCCGTACTGGCGGGCCAGCTCGGGGTCGAACCCTGCGGCCAGGGCGATCGTCATGGGCAGGCTCGTCGCCGGCGGGCTGGGGGTGCCGTCGCCCATGCCGACGCCCACCGGCCCGTTGGTGATCCGGAAGCGCGGGATGCCCAGCTCGTCGATGGCGGCAACATGTCGGTCGATCCGGATCTGCGCGGCCAGGCGATCCATCTCCTCCTTGGTGGTCGCCTGCGAGACCAGGGAGTAGATGTCGATCGTCGCCATGTTGCCGTGCAGCTGCTGGATCTTCTGCTCCAGCGTCATGGCCGCAACCAGCGCCTCGGCCCGCTCACGGGGTGCCAGGGAGGTGTCCAGCCAGGGCTGCGGATCGGTGCCGGTCATGGGGGAGGCTCCTTCTGGGTGGTGTGGTCACCTGGGATCGGTGGGGGGCTGCGCCGTCCCACGCATTCGTCCGGCCCGGAGGTGACCACCCCGGGCCGGACGATCGGTGCTCAGCTGGACGACGAGGCATCCTCGGAGGCCGTCGTGGCACGCCGGGCGGCGATCTCGGAGGCGATCTCGCGGAACTTCTCCTCAGTCAGCGGGTAGAAGAACATCACTGCGATCGACAGGACGGTGAAGCCGCCCACCAGGGCACCGGCCCACAGCTGGATCGACTCGGCGACCCCCTCAGCCTGGGCCTCCTTGTTGGCGGCAGCGGCGGCGCTGAAGCCGGCCCAGGTCAGTGCGAAGCCTCCGACGAAGCCGCCGAGCGCCTGGCCCATCTTGCGCGTGAACGAGAACACCGCGTAGGTGGTGCCCTCGGTGCGCTGCCCGGTCTTCCACTCGCCGTACTCGACCGTGTCGGCCTCCAGCGCCCACATCAGGGTGTTGACGCCCTGGATGCCGATGCCCATGAAGAAGAAGGCCAGCGGGCCGAACATCGGGTTGGTCGACAGCGGTCCGAACGCCAGGATCGCGGCGCCGATCAGGGAGATCCCGCCCAGCAGGACGTAGCCACGCCGCTTGCCGATGGTGCGCACGATCGTCGGGATCATCGGGCCGACCACGAACAGGGCCAGGGTCTGGGCCAGGATGTTCCACGCGATGAACTGCGCGTCCTGCTGCACGTAGATCGCGACGTAGGAGCCGAGCGTGCTCAGCGCGGTGATGCCGGTCAGGAAGAGCACCGCACCGATGGACAGCCAGATGAGGGGCTTGTTCGTGGTCAAGGTGCGCATGCTGTCGCGCAGGCTCACCGGCGCGGCGGGCCGGGCGACCTGCTCCTTGGTGTTGAAGACGAGGAACAGGTAGAGGGCCATTCCGGCCACCACGAACCCCGCGGTGGTGATGAACAGCGAGCGCTGCAGGGCCTCGGGGTCCTGCACGTTGGCCCGGATCTGCGGGGCGATCAAGAAGGCGAGGGCCAGGACCGACGCGGCCGCGCCGTATCCCCGGAAGGCGGCCAGCTTGCCGCGCTCGGTGGGGACCTGGGTCAGGGCGGGGGCCATCGAGCCGTAGGGGATGTTGACCAGTGTGTAGAAGATCGACCCCATCAGGATGTACGTGACGTACATGTACGCCACAGCCGCTCCCCCGGAGATGTCGGGGAAGAACGTCTTGGCGGAATAGATGGACATGCTGGTCAGCAGCAGCGGCAGCGAGAACCAGAGGATGAATGGGCGAAACTTGCCCATCTTCCCGGGCCGCTTGGCGTCGACCAAGCGGCCGACGAAGAGGTCCGTGAACGCATCGAGGAACCGGACGACGAGGAACATCGTGCCGATGACGGCGCCCTCGACGCCGACGACGTTCGTGTAGTAGAGGATCAGGAACATCCCGGCCATGGTGAAGCTCAGGTTGTTCGCGGCATCTCCGGCGGCGTAAGCCAGGTAGTTGCGGGTCGAGAGCTTCCGGGGCCCGGTTGATTGGGGGGAGCTCAGGGCAGGTGCGGTGGTGGCCATCGTGGTCTCCATCTTGTCTGGACTGGGACTGTCCCGGCCGGGGAGCCCGGTGGGTACGTTCACTAGTCAGCCACCAGCCGAAGCTGGGCGGCAACCGGTTTCCGGTTGTTGCCACGCCCCCGGCGCGTAGGCCCGCTCCGGCCCCAGCCATGCGGCACTGGAAGCGCGGGTGCAACGCAGACGAACGCGCCTTCCCGGTGCCGGCAGGACTCGTGCATGCACGCCAGCGGCCCCGGGCCGCCCCTCGCGGGGGCGATCCGGGGCCGCGACGATGCGACGACGGGCGGCGGGTCAGGCGCCGCTTCCACGCAGGGCATCCAGGATCGCGTTGACGACCCCGTCCAGCGAGATGCGGCTGGTGTTGAGCACGAGGTCGTAGCGGTCGGGCAGCAGCGGGTCCCAGCCGTACAGCACACGGGACATGTCCGCGCGTACCTGGTCCTCATGCACCTGCCGCTTCGCCGCCTGCTCGAGGGTGATCCCGTTCTCCTTGGCCGCTCGTTCGACGCGGTCCTCCACAGCGCCGGTGAGCAGCACGTGGAGCGTGTTCGGGCGCTCCGCCAGGATGACCGCCCCGTTGCGGCCGAGGACGACGCCGCCCTCCTCGGCGTAGCTCCACACCTTGCGGTTGTTGTCCATGACCAGGTCGTACTTCTGCCGCTGGGTCGAGGGCACGTCCCGGCCGTCGAAGCCGCCGTAGGCGCCGCCCATGACCGAGAAGACCTGGGCCAGGACGGCGCTCTCCTCGTCGACGGCGGCCTTGCCGGCCTCAATCTGCTCGGAGCTGAACGCCTGCTCGTGGAAGGGCAGGCCCAGCGCCTCGGCCACCCTGCGCCCCACGTAGTCGGCACCGGAGCCGAAGTACTCGAAGATGGTCACGACCGGCTTGGCGGTACTGGTCGCCTCGGTCTCATTCATGTCGTTCTCCTTCGTTCGGAAGTCCTCCGCTGTCGCCGCACGGGCCCGACGACATGGCCTAGGACCTGTATAGGCGACCCGTGTTCCGCTGCATAGGGAGATGCCACTTGTTGCCGTGAATCGGGCCTATCGCCCGCACGCGGACCCTGTCAGGCGCGGTGTCGGGCGATCTGCGCCTTGGCCGTGGCGAGGACCGCCTCGGGGGTGAAGCCGAACTTGGTCAGCAGCTCCTTGAGGGGGGCCGAGGCGCCGAAGGTCGACATCCCGATGATGGCGCCCTGGGGTGCGTAGCGCTCCCAACCCAGCGTGGAGGCCTCCTCGACGACGACCCGGGCCGGGACGGAGTCCGGCAGCACCGACTTCCGGTACGCCTCGTCCTGCCGGTCGAACAGCGCCCACGAGGGCATGCTCACGACGCGCGCAGGGATCCCCTCGGCGGTCAGCGCCTCGTAGGCGTCGACGACCAGCGCCACCTCGGAGCCGGACCCGATGAGGATCACCGCCGGGTCCTCCCCGCCGAGCGGGTCGGCCAGCACGTACGCGCCGCGGGCCAGGCCCGAGGCCGGGGCGTACTTGCCCCGGTCGAGCGTGGGCAGGGCCTGCCGGGACAGGAACATCGCAACGGGCTCGTGGCGCATCGGCATCACGACCCGCCATGCCTCGGCGACCTCGTTGGCGTCGGCCGGGCGGATGTCGACCAGCCCGGGCATGGCACGCAGGGACACGATCTGCTCCACCGGCTGGTGGGTCGGTCCGTCCTCGCCGACCCCGATCGAGTCGTGGGTGAACAGGTGGATCACCGGGATCTCCATCAGCGCCGAGAGCCGGATCGCGCCGCGCTGGAAGTCCGAGAAGATCAGGAAGCCGGACTGGTACGGCCGCACCTTGGACAGCGACAGGCCGTTGGCGATGCAGCCGGCAGCGTGCTCGCGGACCCCGAAGTGCAGGTTGCGCCCCGCCCACTCGCCGGGCAGGAAGTCACCGGCGCCCTCGAAGGTCATCAGGGTCTTCGTCGACGGGGCCAGGTCGGACGAGCCTCCGACGAGCCAGGGCACCCGGGCGCCGACCGCGTTGAGGACCTTGCCGTTGGCCTCGCGGCCAGCCAGTCCCTTCGGGTCAGCCGGGAACGTCGGGATGTCGGCGTCCCAGTCCTCGGGCAGCGTGCGCTGCTGCATGTGCTCCAGCTCAGCGGCCAGCTCCGGGAACGACAGGCGGTAGGCGGCGAAACGGGTCTCCCACTCCTCGCGCAGCCTCCTGCCGCGCGCACCGATCCCCGCAGCGAAGTGCGCGTACACCTCGTCGGGCACCAGGAACGTCTCGTCCTCGGGCCACCCGTAGAACCGCTTCGCGCCGCGGATCTCCTCGACGCCCAGCGGCTCGCCGTGCGCCCCGTGGGTGCCCTCCTTGGTCGGGGCGCCGTAGCCGATGCGCGAGTCGACGATGATCAGCGTCGGGCGGTTCGCCTCGACCTTGAAGGCGCGGAACGCCCGGGCCAGCATCCGCCGGTCGTTGGCGTCACCCACCCGGGTGACGTTCCAGCCGAGGCTGATGAACTTCGTGGCGATGTCATCGGAGAAGGCCAGCGACGTGCTGCCCTCGATCGTGATCTCGTTGTTGTCATAGATCCAGCACAGGTTGTCCAGCTGCAGGTGCCCGGCCAGCGACGCCGCCTCCTGGGCCACGCCCTCCATCATGCAGCCGTCGCCACCGATCGCGTAGACGTCGAAGTCGAACAGCTCGAAGCCCGGCCGGTTGAACGTTGCAGCCTGCCACTTGGACGCCATCGCCATGCCCACGCTGGTGGCGAACCCGGTGCCCAGCGGGCCGGTCGTGGCCTCCACGCCGGAGGTCCACCGGTACTCGGGGTGCCCGGGGCACTTGGAGTCCAGCTGCCGGAAGCCCTTGATGTCCTCGAGGGTGACCGACGGCTCGCCGAGCGTCTCGTACGCGGGGTTCACGGCCTTGACACCCGTCAGGTGCAGCAGCGAGTAGAGCAGGGTCGAGGCGTGCCCGGCGGAGAGCACGAAGCGATCGCGGTTGGCCCAGATCGGGTTCTCCGGATCGAAGCGCAGGAACTCCTGCCAGAGGGTGTAGGCCACGGGAGCCAGCGCGACCGGGGTGCCCGGGTGCCCGGAGTTGGCAGCCTGGACCGCGTCCATGGCCAGCGTCCGTATCGTGGCGACGGCCAGATCGTCGGGATCGGTGATGGCCATGGTGCTCGGCATGGGAGGGGCTCCGTTCGTTGGTGGCAGGACCGGCTGTCGCTGGCCGCGCCAGCGGGGCGCGGCACCGCGATCCAGTCTGCCGTGCCACGCCCTACGGTGGGAGTCGGTTGCCGGAAGTTCCACCACGTCAGGGCCCGGGGGCGAGCAGCCCTACTGGGGGACCGCCGTGCCCGGGGTCAGCCCCGCCGCTCCTGCAGCCGCGATCGCATCCGCCAGCACGTCCCGGACCGGGGTACCGGTCCTGCGGGCCACCTCGGCGACGTCCTCGTACTCGGGCGTCGCGGAGCTGATCAGCCCCTCGATGTGCCCGATCTTGATCCGCACCGTCCCGCCGGTGACCTCGACCGGGCGCCAGGTGCGCTCGAGCGCCCACTTGGTCACGATCTGCTCACGCAGGCCAAGCGTGGGGACGAGCGCGAAGATGCGGGAGCGCACCTCGCCGACCCGGCCCGGCTCGACCAGCACGCCCAGGGTGTGCGCCGGACGGCCCTTCTTCATCAGGATCGGAGTCAGCCACACGTCCGAGGCACCCACGCCCAGCAGGTCGTCCAGGACGCTGGGCCAGACCCGTGGGTCGAGGTCGTCGACGTTGGCCTCGATCAGCACGGCCGACCCGGGACCCGCACCTGCGCTGGGCGGGGTCGATGTTCCTGGGGTACCGATCACCACGCGCACGACGTTGGCGCGCTCCGCGGCGTCGCGCGTTCCGGCACCGACGCCGAACCCCGCCACCGTCAGCGCGGGCAGCTCCTCGCACGCCTCGGCCAGTACGCGCACCAGGGCCATGCCTGTGGGGGTGGTCAACTCGCCGCTTCCGCCGGCGCGGACCTGCCAGCCTTCGGACAGCGCGAGGACCGCGGGAACCGGGACGGGGAGCTCCCCATGCGCGGTCCTGACCTGCCCGGAGCCCAGGGCGACCGGCCCAGCGCTGACCCGCGCGATGTCCAGGTCGTGCAGGGCCGCGCACACCCCCACGATGTCGGCGATGGAGTCCCAGGACCCGACCTCGTGGAAGTGCACGTCGTCGACTGCCACCCCGTGGACCTGCGCCTCCGCCTGGGCCAGGGCGGCGAACACGTGGACCGCTCGGGTGCCGACATCCCCGGGCAGCGGGGCCTGCTCGATCATCGCCCGGATGTCACGCCAGCGGCGCGTGGGAAGGTCGTCGACGAGGAGCTCGATGTCGGCCTTGGTGGCCCGAAGCCCGGCCCGACGGACCTGTGTGGCGCCGATCCGCACGGTGCCGGGCATGACCGTGTCGACGGCGGCCTGGACGCGGTGCAGCGCGGCACCGGCATCGAGGAGGGCGCCGAGCAGCATGTCGCCGGCGATCCCGACGCCGGCATCGATCCAGCAGGTCCGGGTCACGTCGTCACCGGTCCCCGGGGGGCTGCGATCTGGGCGGCGAGATGCCCGGCGCCGTAGCCGTTGTCGATGTTGACCACCGCGACCCCGGGGGCGCAGGAGTTGAGCATGGCCAGCAGGGCGGCCAGCCCCTCGAACGCCGCCCCGTACCCCACCGAGGTGGGCACGGCGATGACCGGCGCCGGGACGAGGCCGGCGACGACGCTGGGCAGGGCACCGTCCATGCCCGCCACCACGACGACCACGTCGGCGCTGCGCAGCAGGTCCAGGCGGCCCAGCACCCGGTGCAGCCCGGCCACGCCGACATCGAGGACCAGCTCGGCGCGACGGCCGAGGTGGGCGGCCACCAGCAGCGCCTCGCGGGCAACCGGAAGGTCCGACGTGCCGGCCGCGGCGACGACCACGAGCCCACCGGTCGGCTCGGGGGGTATCGGCGGCCACATCACCAGCCGCGCCACCTCATCGTGACGGGCGTCGGGCAGCTCGGCCCGGATGGCCTCGACATGCTCGGGCGCGCACCGGGTGAACAGGGTCGGCGTTCCCCGCTCCCGCACCGCGCCGGCGATCGCACGGACCTGGTCGGCCGTCTTCGGCTCGCAGTAGACCGCCTCCGGATAGCCCCGGCGCGCCTCCCGGTCGTGGTCCAGCTCGGCGATCCCGCCCAGGTCGGTCAGCGCCGCCGGAGCCTGCCAGGGCAGCTCAGCCATGGGGCGTGACCAGCGGGAGGGTGAAGGCGCCGGACTGGATGCCCGCCACGTCCAGGGCGACGAACCGGAAGCCCGCGGATCGGACGGCCTGGTGGATCAGCGCGCGGGTGGGCTCGGATACCGCTCGCGCCAGGTCGGCGACGGGCAGCTCGACCCGAGCGACCTCACCGTGGTGACGCACCCGCGAGTCAGGGAAGCCGAGGGCGCGCAGCGCTGACTCCGCCGCCTCGACCTGGCGGAGCTTGTCCGGGGTCACCTCCTCGAAGTGCGGGATCCGGGATGCCAGGCACGGGGCGGGCGGCTTGTCGGCGCTGGCCAGGCCGAGCTCCCGGGCGACGGCACGCACCTCGACCTTCGTCAGGCCGGCATCGGCCAGAGGCCGCAGCACCAGGTGGTTGCTCGCCGCCCGGGAGCCCGGTCGATCCGGCCGGCGCACGTCATCGGCGTTCTCGCCGTAGGCCACCGCGGACAGTCCGTACCGATCGACCACCTCGTCGGAGATCCGGGTGAACAGCTCGTCCTTGCAGTGGAAGCACCGGTCCGGGCCGTTGGCCCGGTAGGCGGGGTTGTCTCCCTCGTGGGTGACGACCTCGATCACCCGTACCCCGATGTCCGCGGCCACAGCACGCGCGGCCCGGTGCTCGTCGGCGGCCAGGCTGGCCGAGACCCCGATGATGGCCAGTGTCCGGCCGGGGCCGAGGGCGCGGGCCGAAAGCGCGAGCAGGACCGAGGAGTCCACACCTCCGGAGAACGCCACCCCGAGCCGCCGCTGCGGCCCGATCGCCCGGGCGACGCGCTGCGCGAGCACCTCGGCCGAGGGCGACAGCGCGCGGTTCCACGCGCCGCCGGGCGGCGATCCGTCGACGAGCGCGGGCGCATCGCTCGCGGCCTGCGGGGTCACCCTCACGGCGATGCCTCCTCTCGGTCCTCTGTCCGCTCGATCCTGGTGTCCACGACACCGAGCGTCGGGTGAAGACCCCACCCTGCCGCAGCACCCCGCCCGGTGCCAACCGGATGGCCCGGTAAGCCGGAGCCGGGCGGGGTGCTGACGGCGGGATCAGCAGGGTCAGCTGCTGGGCCGCGCCGCGACCTTCGCGCTCATGACGTGTGACGCCCCGGGGGCGAGGGTGACGGGATCATCGAGCACGTTGCACGTCTCGATGCACACCATCTCGATCCACTCGTCGTCACCGAAGTCGCCCATGGCGGCAGCCTTGGCCACCCACGGGTTCCAGACGACGGCGTTGGCCGACCCTTCGGCGAGGACCTCCAGGGTGCGCCCGCCCGCCGGGTCCTCGGCGAGGATCGTCCCGGGCTGCTGGTACACCCGGTCGGTCTCCCCGACGATGAAGAGGGGCTCACCCTCTGCGACTGAAGGCCCCATGCCCGCCAGTCGGTCGAGGTACCCGCTGCCCTCGAGCCCGCGGATCGTGACCGTGCGGACGTCTGCGACTGTCAGGTACGTGTGGAACGCCTCCTGGAAGGCGATCATCTCGTCACCGGTGTTGGTCACCTCGAGGGCGAGGGTCAACGTGGCCCCCACCGTGACGCGCAGCTGGGCCCGGAAGGGGTGCGGCCAGGCGGCGGCCAGGTCGGCCGGGACGTCGGCGTCGGTCAGCGTGAGGAGCAGGACCACGTCCTGGCCCTCCTCGCGGGCCTCGGTCAGCGTCCACGGCACGATCCGGGCGAACCCGTGCAACGGGCCGGCGCCCTCGGGGTGCGGGCCGAACCACGGGAAGCAGACCGGCACCCCGCCGCGCAGCGGCGTCCCGGACTCGAAGGCGCTGCGCTCGCTCATCCAGATCACTGGGTCCGCCGCGCGCGGTGCCCATGCCGTGACATGCGCGCCCTGCAGATGCACCTCGGCCGTGCCGGCGGGGCCGGAGACGACGAGCCGGTCGAGCCCGCCCCCGCCGGATTCGGCGGTGACCGAGTCCGGCAGGGACACGAGGTGGGCCATGGTCAGGCCTCGATCTCGGTGCGATCGCCCGACCACAGCGTGTGGAACGTGCCGGGCTTGTCGACGCGCTTGTAGGTGTGGGCGCCGAAGAAGTCGCGCTGGCCCTGGATCAGGGCGGCCGGCAGGCGCTCGGCGCGCAGCCCGTCGTAGTAGGACAGCGAGGACGCGAAGACCGGTGTCGCGACGCCGTTCAGGGCGGCCTGGGACACGATCCGCCGCCACGAGGCGACGCCGGACTCCATCACGTCGGTGAAGAACGGGTCGGCCAGGAGCAGCGGCAGGTCCGGCCGCCGCTCGTAGGCCTCGGTGATCCGGTTGAGGAACACTGCGCGAATGATGCAGCCTCCCCGCCAGATGCGGGCCATCGCACCTCGGTCGATGTTCCACCCGAACTCCTCGCTGGCGGCCGCGATCTGGTCGAAGCCCTGCGAGTAGGCGACGACCTTGGACGCGTAGAGGGCCTGACGCACGTCCTCGATGAACCCGGCACGATCCGTGACCGCCCAGGTGCCCGCCTGCGCGGGCAGCACGCCGGCGGCGGCCGTGCGCTGCGGCACCGAGCTCGACAGGGCCCGTGCGAAGGTTGCCTCGGCGATGCCCGTGATCGGCACGCCCAGGTCGAGGGCGTTCTGGACGGTCCAGCGTCCGGTTCCCTTCTGGCTGGCCTGGTCGACGATCACGTCCACCAAGGCCTTCCCAGTCTCGGCATCGACCTGGGCCAGGACCTCGGCGGTGATCTCGATCAGGAACGATCCGAGGTCGCCGGCGTTCCACTCGGCGAAGATCTCACCGATCTCCGCCGGCGTTGCGCCCAGGCCCTGGCGCAGCAGCTCATAGGCCTCGGCGATCAGCTGCATGTCGGCGTACTCGATGCCGTTGTGCACCATCTTCACGAAGTGCCCGGCTCCGTCGGGCCCGACATGCGTGCAGCAGGGCACCCCGTCGACGACCGCGGCGATGGACTCGAGCATCGGACCCAGGGACGCATAGGACTCGACGGGTCCACCCGGCATGATGGACGGGCCCTTCAGGGCGCCCTCCTCACCGCCGGAGATCCCGGCGCCGACGAAGTGCAGGCCGACCTCACGCAGCGCGGCCTCGCGCCGGCGGGTGTCCGGGAAGTGGGCGTTGCCGCCGTCGACCAGGATGTCGCCCGGCTCGAGCAGGGGGACGAGGGTGTCGATCGTGGCGTCGGTCGGTCCGCCGGCCTGCACCATCATGATGATGCGACGCGGCCGCTCGAGGCTGTCGACGAACTCCTCGACTGTGGCCGCCGGGACGAACGCGCCCTCGGTGCCGTGCGCGGCCATCATCGCGTCGGTGCGCGCCTGGGTCCGGTTGAACAGGGCCACCGAGTAGCCACGGCTGGCGAAGTTGCGGGCGAGGTTGCTGCCCATCACGGCGAGGCCGACGACACCGACCTGGGCGGAGGCCGTGCGCGGGGTGGCGGGTGTGGGGGTGGTGGGGCTTTCGTCAGCCATGACGGCTCTCTCCTTCGGGGCAGGCCTTGGGCCTGGATCGGGTGTGGGGTGTGGGTCCATTGAGCCAGTCCGCCGCGGCGGCCGGCCATCGGTTGCCATGAGTTGTCCGACAGCGACCACGGAACCTAGTGGGGTCCGGGTGCGCGCAGCGCGGTCCATCGTCTGCGCAGGGCGAATGCGGCGGCCTTGGGTCGCCGGTCGCGGGTGAAGGCGCCCTTCTTGTTGCCGTCGACGCGCATGATCCCCGACTTGGTGGCGAAGTCCGCGAAGTTCCAGACGTGCTCGCCGACGACTGCCGGCTCGCTGTCGAACACGCGGTGGTTCATCTCGAGGTAGTCGACCTGGTACTCCTCACTCCACGGCATCGGCACCGTGGCGTGCACGCCGGCCAGGGTGTCCGCGCCGTACTCGGTGATGATGATCGGCTTGCCCTCGCTGGCCCAGCCTGCCAGCTCCGCACGCCAGGCGTGCTCGGCGCCGACGAGGTCCCCGGTGTTGACGTACCAGCCGTAGTAGCGGTTGAGCATCAGGACGTCGGCGAACTCGCTGACCAGGCAGCGCCCGTGCGGGGCGAGCATCACGTTGACGAACCCGACCGGGCGGGTGGGGTCCAGCTCGCGGGTCAGCGCGAACAGCGGCTCGAAGTACGCACGCGAGGCAGGGGTGTCCGACTCCGGCTCGTTGGCGATGCTCCACAGCACGACGCAGGGGTGGTTGCGGTCCCGTTCCACGAGCTCCCGGATGGCCTGGGCATGCACCTCCCGCGAGGCATCGTTGATCGTCTCCGGCGAGAAGGTCGTGTACCCCTGACCGCCGAAGATGCCACCACCGATACCAGCGTTGAGCCCCACCGCCGCGGTCTCGTCGATGACCACGATCCCCCGGCGATCGGCGTAGTCGTAGACCTCCTCGGCGTACGGGTAGTGCGAGGTCCGGAAGGAGTTGGCCCCGATCCAGTCCAGCAGCTCGAAGTCGTGGACCAGCAGGACGTCGTCGTGGCCCTTGCCGCGGATGGCGCTGTCCTCGTGCTTGCCGAAGCCGGTGAAGTAGAACGGCTCGCCGTTGATGAGGAACTCGGTGCCACGGACCTCCACGGTCCGGATGCCCACGGCCAGCGGGTAGCTGTCCACGACCGTGGACCCGTCGACGAGCTGCACCTCGAGGTCGTAGAGGTAGCCGTCGCCCGGCGCCCAGGGGTGCACGTCGGGGACGGTGAGGACGCCCTGCGCGCCGATCCCGGAGGCCACCACCGCGCCGGTGGCATCGCGCAGCGACACCTGCACGTCCAGTCCGCCGGCGTCGGCGGTCCCCACCCGGTAGTCGACCGTGCCGGTCGCGGCATCCAGGCCGGTGACCACCGTGAGGTCGGTGACCCGCGTCGGCGGCGTGCTGTAGAGCCAGACCGACCGGTGCACGCCCGCGTAGTTGAAGAAGTCGTGGTAGTAGACCTGCGCACGCCCCGTCGGGGTGTCCTCGATCACGCCCGGGGGGATCGATTGCCAGGTGAGCTCGTTGTTCACCACGGCGGTGATCCGGATCTCCTCCCCGGGCGTGACCAGCGCGGTAATCTCGGCCTCGAACGGCGTATAGCCACCCTCGTGGCTGGCCACCTCGACCTGCCCAACCCACACGGTCGCCCGGTGCGTGGCGGCTTCGAAGCGCAGGGCGATGCGCTGGCCCGCCCAGCCGCGCGGCACCCGGACCGTGGTCTGGTACCAGGCGTCCCCAATGTGATCCCGGACGGCGGCGTCGGGGACGATGTCGTTGTAGCTGGCCGGCACGGGCATGGTCCGCGCCGCTGCCAGCGGGGCCCGCCACCACTGCTCAGCATGGCCGAGCCCTTTCGGGTCGAGGCGGAACTGCCAGAGGCCATCGAGGGACTTGCGCTCGCGTGTGGACGTGTCCTTGGGCCTGAGCATGGGATCCCCTATCGATGGTCGCCGGGTGCACGCAGACATCCCATTCGCTCAGTTCGCCTGCGGCCGGGCAAGCGGTTGCCACGAGTTGCCACGGCGCCATAGCCTGCGAGGCATGAGCCACGATGCAGGCCCGGCCATCCCACCCCTGCGGGCCCGCGTGGATGGCGGCGACGAGGTGCGGGACGCGAGTCCCGTGGACGGTCAAGGCCCTGACCTCGACTCGCCGTCCCCACCGGCCCGGGCCGGTCGAGCGAACGCCCCGACGATCTACGACGTCGCCCGAGAGGCGGGTGTGGCGCCCTCGACTGTGTCGCGGACGTTCGCCCGGCCCGGCCGGGTCAACGCGGACACCGCGGCTCGGGTGCGTGCGGTGGCCGAGGAGATCGGCTATCACGCGAACCCGATCGCCCGTGCCCTCACGACCACGAAGTCCCACATCGTGGCCCTGATGGTCTCCGACGTGGCCAACCCGTTCTACTCGGAGCTGATCAGGGGTGCGCAGCAGGCCGCCAGCGAGGAGGGCTACCTGGTCCTGCTGGCCGACGCGCAGGAGTCCGCGGAGCTCGAGCGGGCCGCCCTGGAGCGGCTGATCCCCATCGTGGACGGGATCGTGATCGGCAGCTCGCGGATGTCGGACTCGGGGCTGCGGACGGTCGCCAAGCAGATCCCCCTGGTCGTGCTCAACCGGGAGCTCACCGACGTGCCCAGCGTGGTCACCGACAACGTCGCGGGCATGCGCGCAGCCGTCGGGCACCTGCACGACCTCGGGCACACGTCGATCACCTACGTCGCCGGGCCCGAGGCGTCGTGGGCCGACGGGGCCAGGTGGCGGGCCCTGCGCGACGCCGCCGTGGCACTGGGCGTTCACAGCCACCGGATCGGCCCCTTCCCGCCCACGTTCGAGGGTGGCCTGGCCTGCGGCGCCGCGCTGCTGGCGCACCTGCCGACCGCCGCGGTCTGCTACAACGACCTGGTCGCCATCGGGGTCGTGGCGACGCTGCGGCACGCGGGCGTCCGAGTCCCGTACGACGTCAGCGTCGTCGGGTTCGACGACATCCTCACGTCGCGGCTGGTCTCTCCGCCGCTGACGACCGTGGCCTCCCCGATGCGCTACATGGGCGGCACGGCGGTGCGCAATCTGCTGGCGCTCAGCCGTGGTGCCCACGCGACGTCAGGACGGGCCTTCGTGATGCCCGTGAAGCTGCGGGTCCGGGGGTCGACCGGTCAGCGCAGGCGGAAGAGGACCTCGCCGGCGTTGGGCACCACGAGCGTCTCGGGGTCCGCCTCGTAGGCCGCGAGGTCGAAGTCGGCCGGGGCGACATACCCCAGGTTCGCGCCGCGCACCTTGTCCTCGGGGATGGCGGTGACCAGGGTGACGTCGACTCGGCAGCGCTCACCCTCGACCTCGTCATAGGTCCCCGCACCGCGAAGGTGGGTGCTGTGGGCCAGCACTCCCCAGTGGATGTCGGAGAACCGGTCCCACTGCTTCACGAAGTAGTCCCGGCAGTGGTAGCCGATCTCGTAGATCTCGGTGTGCACCGCCGAGATCTCAGTCACGTGCGGCGCGTACAGGATGACCTCACCGCCGTCGGCGACCACCGGCTCGAGCTTGTAGAACCCCTTGGCTGCGGTCCAGATGTCCTCGTACTTGGTCGGGATGATCGACACGACGCGCTTCACCGGGGCGTCCAGGTAGCGCACGTGCGTCTCAGCCGACACCTCGGCGGCGGCTGCCCACGCCGTCTCGGTGGTGCCGAAGGTCACGGCGTGCAGGTCCGGGGTGCCGGACTTGGCCACCACGCACAGGGCCAGCTTCTCACTGGGGATCATGTCCGCGGCCTCGTTGATCAGGGCCCGCACCGGGGTGATCCCACGGGTCCCGATGATCTCGGAGCTGGTGATCAGCGCCCCCACCCAGTGCGTGAGGTCGATGATCTGTTGGCCGGCGATGCCCGGGAAGAAGTACTTGTTGCCCCCGGAGAACCCGACGACCTCGTGCGGGAACACTGGGCCGACCACGAGGGCGACGTCGTGCTCCACGACGGCGCGGTTCAGGGCGACCTCGGCAGGCACGCTGAGCAGCCCGCCGCTGAGCTCGTTGACCCGCTCGGCGCTGATCGTGCCGAGGGTCACGAACGTCTCGGGCGTCCACCACTCGTGGTTGAGCACCGTCATGCCCGGGTAGGTCGCCTCCAGTCCGCCCTCGCCGTACCCGAGGTGCGTGGCGATGGCCTCGTCAGACATCGCCACGTGCGTGCCCAGCGCGATCAGGGCCGTGAGCCGGGTGACCCGCCCGGCCAGCGCCTCGTGCACGCTGCGCAGGAGCAGCGGCAGCGGGCTGCTGCGGGTCCCGTCGGGGATCACCAGGCAGACGCTACGGCCATCGAGGTCAGCCTCGGCCAGGGCCGCCAGGATGAACTCGTGGACCTGATCAGAGGTCAGGGTCGTTGTGGGTCCGCCGACGATGCGGGCCTGGCGGGCGAGTGCGGTGACGAGGTCGAGGGTGTCTGTCATGGCCCTCACCCTGCCCCTCCGCGACGCTGGGACGCAAGGGCGAGCGGCAACAGGCGGCAACCGATTGTCGCGGCAGTGCCGGCACGGCCACGATGGCTGGCATGGCCACCCTCACGCTGAACCCCGACCGCCTGCTCCCCGCCGACCCCACCACCCGCGACATCGCCCGCGAGCTCTACGCGGCCGTGCGCGACCTGCCGATCATCTCCCCGCACGGGCACGTGCCGCCGCAGTGGCTGGCCGACGACACCCCGTTCGACGACCCCACGTCGCTGCTCATCACGCCAGACCACTACATCAACCGGATGATGCACGCCCACGGCGTGTCCCTGGCCGACCTGGGCGTCGGCCAGTCGGAGTTCACCCCCGAGCAGTCGCGCAACGCCTTCCGGATCCTGTGCTCGCACTGGAAGGCGTACCGCGGCACGCCGGTCAAGTTCTGGTTCGAGTCCGAGCTCGCCGACATCTTCGGCATCGACCTGGTCCCCGCCGAGGAGACCGCCGACGCCATCTACGACGCCATCGACGCCGCGCTCAAGACGCCGGAGTTCCGGCCGCGGGCGCTGTACGAACGGTTCGACATCGCGTTCATCGCCACCACCGATGACCCGTGCGACGACCTGCGCCACCACCAGAAGCTGGCCGACGACCCCACCTGGAAGGGCTCGGTCGCCCCGACCTTCCGACCCGACAAGTACCTCGAGCCGGCCACCCCGGCGTGGAACGGACTGGTCGACACCCTCGGTGAGGTCTCCGGCATCGACACCGGCACCTACGCCGGGTGGGTCGCCGCGATGGAGAACAGGCGCGCCTTCTTCAAGGCCAACGGAGCGGTCTCCACCGACCACTCGCACCGCGACGCCCGCGTCGAGCCCCTCGACGACGCCGAGGCCGAGCGCCTCTACGCGCTGGCCCGCGCCGGCACCATCACCGTCGAGCAGGGCCACACACTGCGCCGCAACCTCATGTTCCAGCAGGCCCGGATGGCCTCCGAGGACGCCCTGGTCATGACCCTGCACCCGGCCGTGTACCGCAACCACCACGCCCCCACCTTCGAGAGGTACGGCGCCGACGTCGGCGGCGACATCCCGATGGGCGTGGAGTTCGTCAACGCGCTGCAGCCGATGCTGTCCGCATTCGGCACCGCGCCGAACTTCCAGCTCGTGCTGTTCACCATCGACGAGACCGTGTACTCCCGTGAGCTCGCCCCGCTGGCCGGCTTCTACCCGTCGGTCTTCGTGGGGGCGCCGTGGTGGTTCATCGACTCCCCCGAAGCCATGAATCGGTACCGCAGCGCGGTCACCGAGTCCGCCGGCTTCGCCCGCACCTCGGGCTTCATCGACGACACCCGCGCGTTCCTGTCCATCCCCGCCCGGCACGACACCAACCGGCGGATGGACTCGGGATTCCTGGCCAAGCTCGTCGCCGACCACCGGCTCACGATGGACGAGGCCCTCGACACCGCGCATGACCTCGTCGTCACCAACCCCCGGAAGGCGTTCAAGCTGTGACCACCACCGACCCCACCGCCGTCCCGCTGTCCCGAGCGGCCGGCCACGGCCGACCCGCCGCGCCCGTGCGCATCGTGCACGTGGGCTTGGGCAACTTCTTCCGGGCCCACCAGGCCTGGTACACCGACCAGGCGCCCGACGCCGCCGACTGGGGCATCGCCGCCTTCACCGGCCGCTCCGCGGCGATGGCCGACGCGCTGAACCCCCAGGACGGCCTGTACACGCTGATCACCCGCGACAGTGACGGGGACACCTTCGACGTGATCTCCAGCGTCTCGGCGGTGCACGCCGCGGCCGACCACGAGGCGTGGACACGCTACTGGTCCTCGCCGGAGCTGGCGGTCGTCACCCTGACCGTCACCGAGGCGGGGTACATGCGCGCCCCCGACGGCTCGCTGGACACGTCCCGCGCCGACGTGCAGGCCGACATCGCCGCACTGACGGCGGACCCGACGGCAGCGGCCGCCACCGCCCCGGGCCGGATCGTCTCGGGCTACCTGGCCCGCCGCGCCGCAGGTGCCGGTTCGATCGCGATCGTGCCGTGCGACAACCTGCCGGACAACGGGCCCGCTCTCAAGCGCGTCGTGGACGACTTCATCGCCGAGGTCGATCCCTCGCTGGCCGACTGGGCGGTCGAGAACGTGGCGTTCGGCACGACGATGGTCGACCGGATCACCCCGGCCACCACCGACGAGCACCGCGCGGCCGTGCTGGCTGCCCTCGGGGTCGTGGACGCGTCCCCGGTGCCCACCGAGCCGTTCAGCGAGTGGGTCATCGCCGGGGAGTTCCCCAAGGGCCGCCCGGCCTGGGATGCCGCGGGCGCCTTCGTCGTCGACGACGTCGTGCCGTTCGAGCAGCGCAAGCTGTGGCTGCTTAACGGCTCGCACTCCCTGCTGGCCTACGCCGGGACGATCCTGGGTCACGAGACGGTCGCCGACGCGATCGCCGACCCGGTGGCCCGCAGCTGGGTGGAGCAGTGGTGGGACGAGGCCGCCGGGTACCTCACGCTGCCCGCGGAGGACGTGGCCGCGTACCGCGCTGCGCTGCTCGATCGGTTCGAGAACCCGAACATCCGCCACGCCCTGGCGCAGATCGCCGCCGACGGGTCGCAGAAGATCCCTGTTCGGATCGTGCCGACCCTGCGCGCCGAGCGCGCCGCCGGTCGCGTCCCGCAGGGTGCCGCCCGGGCCGTCGCGGCCTGGACCTGCCACCTCCGCGGGCTCGGCGCCCCGGTGAAGGACGCACGCGCCGGCGAGGTCGCGACGTTCGGCGAGGGCACCTTGGAGGAGTCCGTCGCCGCCGTCCTGGGCTTCCTCGGCGAGGACCTCGCGGCGGATCCCGAGGTCGTGGCTGCCGTGCTCGCCCACGCCGAGGACCTGACGGCGCGGGGCTGAGCGATGGGTGCCGGGAGCGTTGCGGTCGGCGGGCCCGGCGCTCGCCCCTCGGC